>CATPCK010000110.1 GCA_955652655.1 uncultured Ktedonobacteraceae bacterium
GTGGGCAAGCCGGACAATCGTGGTACGTGGATGAAACCTACGTCAGCGTCAAAGGGACATGGTGCTACCTCTCTCGTGCCATCGATCGGGATGGCAACCTGGTTGACTCGATGGTGAGTGAGCTTCGCGCTTCTGTCGAGCCTTCGATGAAGTGCGCCAGTTCTTTCGGGTCCGCACCACCATGAAGCAACACGTTTCCCTAGCGGAACAACGCGAGATGTTCCGCCAACGAATGACGAACTTGAAGGCCATGGTAGAGATGGCTTAACATAGAGAAGATACCCGTTGAGTAGACGACCACATCAGGTTCATTTCTGGGGTCTCAGTTCTGACACATCCTTCTCTCTGGGTCGAGCAATGCTGCACCAGCAGGATTCATCGCTGTACCAGTCAGAATAACTTGTATAGACATGGTGGTACTAGGGATACGCCGGTTCAAACAGAAAAGATGGTGAGGTCAGGGAGGTGGAGTGTTCGCTCTTCTCCCCATCGGCCTTCCCATTCACACTGATACTCCTGCGTCTCCTGCTGCGTGATGCTCTGCTGTGCGCCCTCTAGCTTTGCTTCAGTAGCCTGGACCGCACAACGCAGACGTAGTCGGTACCTCTGTGCATCCTTCACCGTACACGTTATACGTAGCGTATACCTGCCCCATGGGATCGGTCCTGCCTGGTAGGTGGCTCCCAGACGACGCAGGGCTTGCGGCAGCACAGGACGTACGGTGAGACGACCTACCTCTTCCTCGCGTAGGCCCAGGATATACCGCATGAGCAAGTGGATACTCAAAGCACCCCAGCCATATCCTTCGATCCCAGCATTCACATAGTCAAAGGCTCCCCATTTGCCCCTGGGAACCGTGGCATGATACTCGCGCGTGACGCCGGGCAACCCACCCTGCTCATCCAGTTCACGACGGTCGGTACTGCGGTAGGAGGCATCGATAAAGCCATACGCCAGCTCGGCGGCCTCCAGAGGCATCTGTGCGACATCTGCTGCCCCTACCAGGGTCATGACGACAGGAGGCCAGGAGAGCGGGGCCCATCCAGAGCTATGCATGGGAGGCTGCGTCAGGAAGGGGCGCAGTTGCTCAACCTGGCCCCAAGCAGCCACTCCACAAAACACCGGTGCCAAGTGCATCGCATCTTGCTGAGAAGACCATTCGTTGGTGACGGCATCATAATCACGGAACCAGCCATGCTGCCACATCAGCCGGGTCTTCACGCTAAATTCGTTGGCGATCTGTTGCCACCATGCAGCTTCGGCAGCAAAGTCGATGGGAGTCTCAGTGGCAGTCAGAGCCGGTTGTTCCTGTCCAAGCAGGCTGGCCCAGCGGGCCAGGATCTCCGCACCCTGGGCCATACTGGCCTGCAAGTCCACAGGACGCACGTGCTGGATGATGGTGCCACCGGTTTGCTGCGGCCCAAAGCGGCTGGAGACATCCTGTCCACTTTCCCAGGAACAGGCATAGACCAACCACCCCTCTGCATCGCGGCGCTGCTCCAGCCACCAGCGCAGATAGGCCGCAGCTTTCGGATAGAGGCGGCGCAGCCAGAGCAGGTCGCCCGTCCTGCGCACCATGTGGTCGCAACACCACAGGGGGAAGCCCCATTCGGGCGCGGTGCCGCAGATTTGCCCGTCGTCGGCGACCATGTTGTAGCTGCCATCCTCACGCAGACAGGGCACGTTCGCATGCGGGGCCGACTCGAAATGCCCCAGGATGACTTCGGCGGCCAGTTCAGGATGGGCGTAGCTTAGGAAGAGGGTATCCATCGCCGCTTCGGCCAGGACTTCGCGTGGTGCCTGTAATTGCATGCCATCGAACACGTGAGGAATGAGGCCAACAGAGGGGCGTATGACCATCCGCAGCGTCTCGAAGTCGTACACCAAGCCACGGCGCCAGCTTTCTGGCCAATCACCCGCAAGCTGCGGAGCACGACTCCAGAAATACTCATCATCGGCCCGGAGCTCCGCCTCTGCACGTGCAATCTCTTCCATGCCATCTTCCCAATGCTGGTAGGACTGATCCCGTGAAACGCCTCGTGCCAGAACCACATTGATGATGCGCTCAACCGGTCCCTTTTCGCCTCCCAAGGTCACGCGACATGGAAAGATGACAGTCCGTACCTGCCAGCCAGTGTCCTGCTGACTCAGTGTGACCGAAGGGGGAGCCACCTCCTGACTCCGAGCCCAGGCCGAGGCATCGTCCAACGAGACGACATAGCCCATGTCCTCAAAGGTCAAGAGGAAGCTGTCGGCCGAACGTGCTCCATGCACAAAGACATCACCTTCGCTGGCGACCCCGAGCATTACCGAGTTTTCCTGTGGCCCTTGACAGGCATACAGGCCGTGCTCCCAGAGTCGGCTAGTGTGAGGATTATGCGTATGCCGATGGAGCAGATAACAGGTCACAGGCAGCTGGTGCGAAGCTGTGGTAGAGAGGGAAAGGACGCATCCAAGAGCACGCTCCTGGATGAGAACATAGCGAGCGGTGAGTTTCAGATGATACTGAGGCACGTAGCAGGTGTACTCGAAGCGATTCTTCGTATGCACGTGGCAGGTAATGGCGCACCCATGTCGCCGAAAGTCTTCAGGAGTAATCAGGACCTGCTTGCCTACACGCAGCCCAAGTGAGAGATGAGCCGTATAGTGGAACTGGTTCCGTACGTAACTGCCCACATTCGGCACGTGCCAGCCCATGCCCAGCGGCTCCAGAGAACGCAGCACCCCGCTCGGATTGAGTTTCCAGCTATGAAAGGGGTTATCCAGATAGCCGTGCGGCGTAAAATCGTCGTAGGGGACCATTACGCATTTCTCCATCCTCGCTGATCATAGCGTCAAACAACGTCACTGCTTTCGACCAAATATCATTGGGGGTTAGTTACCCATATTACTCATTGTATGCCAGCACATTTTTATGGTCAAATGGCTTTGAACCCTGATGGGTGAAGCAGCCTCTTCAACAAGACGCAAACTGCCAAAGGAACTGTCAATGGCTATATTTCGTAAATATAGATGGCTATTCAAGTAAGGTAACAAGCTAATACGGAAATACTTCAGGCAACTTATGGGTCGGAGGAGTATGTTCGAGACTTATGTTCAGGGTTTCAGGTCAACAACCCTTCCTGCGCATCTAGACGAGGAACCGACCGACAGCTTACAATGGAAGACAGGGAGTGAGCCTTTTTCATGAAGACGCATCTAGACTTGGATAAGCTCAGGTGGTACAATTCGGCCCAGAAGTATGGGGGTAGTTCCCCGAAATGGAGGGACGAAGGGGATGAAAGATCATCCTGAGCGCAAGGGGAGATTGCAGCTCCTTGAGGCTATGTTCGCAGGCCACTCGTGGCAGTCAGCGGTTGCCCTGAGCCAGTTGCATATTTCTCGCTCTACCGCTTACCGTCTCAGACAACTGGCGCGTTCCGAAGACAAGGCTGAGTTAGCTTTTCTGGATGATCGCCACGGCCATCCCTACAAGTTGATCGAACCAGCGCGAACGTGGCTCGCCGAGTACTGCACCACGCGCCCACAGCTTGCTTCGAGCCGCGTCCAGGCTGAACTAAAGACCACCTTTGGCGTCACCGTCAGCGTGAGTCAGATCAATCGGGTGCGGGCGAAGCTCGGGATCAGCACGCAGAGGCGTGGCCAGATCCAGGGGCAAACGAAAAAAAACTGACTGAGGCGCAGCCTGTCTGGCACGAAGGGATTGGCAGCTTGTTGCTGCTGGCAGCGGCTCAGCAAACCGGGCTCCTGAGCAGGCTGGTCACCGCTCTCATGCAGTTAGCTGAGCCGACTATTCCCGGGCTAACCCCACCAAATCCAGAGGTGGTAGCCCGCCTGCTCCTCACGTTATTGTTTCTCCCGGTAGCTGGTCTGGCTCGCACCTGGGATTTACGCAGCTATACCGGAACGATGTTGGCGGTGCTGACAGGCCGCGAGCGGGCCTACAGTCAGCGCTACACCGAGCGATTTCTTGCACGCCTGGCCCATGCCAGAGCAGCCGAATGTCTGACCGAGGTGATGGCCAGGTGGACCTGGTCACTGTGGCAGCCGGAGCAACCAACTGCTGAACAACCAAGTACTCCCGCCGTATTCTACGTGGACGGCCATCGCAAGGCGGTGTACAGTGATGTGCTCGTCCCGCGAGGACCGGTGGGCAAGCTCGGTGGAAAAATCCTGGGCTGCCGCGAACTGGTGGTGTTACACGATGCCCAGGGGCATCCACTGCTGGCAACGACGCATCGAGGCGATCACCACTTGACGATGGGCTTACCGCAGATGCTCCACTGCTATGAGCAAGCGACAGACCAAACGCTGATGCAGCGGGTCGTGGTGGACCGCGAAGGGATGGCAGCAGAATTCCTGGCGCAACTCAAGCTCGAAGGACGACAGGTCGTCACGCTGCTGAGAGCCGACCAATACGAAGCCGAACAGTCGTTTGAGCAGGTAGGAGCATGGCAGCCGTGGCGCTACAACCGGCATGGTCAGGTAATCTGCGAAGTCGCAACCGCTCGCTTTGCGTTGAAGCGGCCAGACGATGCTCTCCCTCCAGTAGCGGTCGAGGTCGCGCTGATCCGTGACTGGCGCAAGTTGCTCGTGGTTGAGCAAGCCGATGAAACAGCCGCTGTCCAGGACTGGCAGGCTGACCTCGCCCCAGAGCACCAGCGCTTCTGGGAAGAAGGGTGGCAAGCGTTGCCTGCGCCGCCTGCCCCCACCACGCCGAAACTGATCCTGGTGATCACAACGGGCCACGGCATGGAAGCGGTGGAACTGGCCCACACCTACTTTAGACGCTGGAACTGCCAGGAAAACGCCATCCGAGACTGGCTGCTTCCGCTCAATTTGGACATCAATCACGGCTATGCCAAAGAGCAGGTCGTGAACTCAGAACTGGTCAAACGCCAACTCGTGGCGGAAGGCAGGCAACGCCGCCTGGAACACCTGGCACAGGCATACCGTGCGCGGTTAGCCCAACTAGAGGAACAGAATCACCAGCTCGAAGAGCAAGCTCAGGCTTACAAGCAACGCAGAGACGAGCTGGTCGTCCAGGTCATGCAATTGGAAGCAGCAAGCCAAACGGAGGAGCGGGTGTACTTTCCCGTCAAAGCGCGGCACGTAGCAACGGAGTGGGAAGTACGCCAGCGCAAAGCGAAGCTGGAAAAGAACGCCGTGCGGAGTCTCGGCATCTTGAACAAATGTGAGGGCTATTGTCGAGAACTGCGGCACGTGCTCAGGCGGCAAGAGGATCTCGAGGCGCAAGCACGGCAGATGTATGAACTCGATCATGCGAAAGACCAAATCATGACGCTGCTGAAGGTGGGACTAGCTAACCTGGGGATGTGGGTGCGCGATCAGTATTTTGGCGAGAACTATCAGCAGTGTGGTTGGCAACGTTTGTTACCTTTTTTCAAGCTCGGTGGGTGGGTCACCACAACGGCAGACGAGGTGCAGCTCGAAGTGTGTGCCTTCAACAACCGGGCGCTGGTACGCGACCTGGAGGAAGTGTGTCGCAACGTGAACACGAGTGGCGCAACCTTGCCAGACGGCCGACGGTTGGTGGTGAGTGTCGGGGAGCGGCTTCGTTGCCAACGCGACGGGCCGCTGGCGCAAACGGGGTGAGTCTCACTTCAGATGCGTCGATAGCAAAAAGGCTCACACCCTGGAAGAGAGGGAGTCTTTTGCACCTCATCTGAGGTGTAGGTAATACCTCCTGTGGTCCATCTGTGAGCACCGGATGCATCGGTACAGGACAGGCGAGAGGGAGCTGATGGAGAAGCACACATTCCACGTGAGTATCATTGGTGGCGGCATTGGCGGACTGACCGCGGCCTCTGCCTTACAACGCCAGGGCATCGAGGTCACGGTCTTCGAGCGCAATCCCGAGCTGCGCGAGATCGGGGCGGGCTTGACCTTGTGGGCCAATGGGGTGCAGGTACTGCAGCAGTTGGGTCTGACCGATGCTCTGACTGCGGTCAGTGCTCGCCTCACCCACTTTGAGTGCTGGTCCTGGCGGGGAAAACGGCTGGGGAGCATGCGACTAGACACCATCGAACGGCGGGTGGGAGCCCCTAGCCTTGGCATCCATCGTGCTGATCTGTTGCGGCTGCTGGCAGACGCGGTTGATCGGGGGAGCATCCACTTGCATGCCCACTGCGTCGGCTTCAGGTCAGAGCAAGGGACCATCATCGCTCACTTCGCCGACGGGCACGAGCTGCAGACGGACCTGCTGGTCGGCGCGGATGGGTTGTATTCCGTGATCCGCGAGCAACTCCTGGGCAAGCAGCCCCCGCGCTATAGCGGCTACACCTGTTGGCGTGGGGTCGCCCTCTTCGAGGAGCAGCACGTGTCCCCAGGCATTTCCAGCGAGACGTGGGGGCGAGGTCGGCGCTTTGGAATGCTGCCGATTGGGAACGGGCGGGTGTTCTGGTATGCCACGCTCAACTGCCCTGCCGGTGAACAGGACCGCGTCGGGGAACGCAAGGCCAGGCTCTCTCGGCTCTTCGGGGGCTGGCGCCATCCCATCGGGCGCCTGATCGAGACCACCGACGAGGAGGCCATCCTGCGTAACGATCTCTTCGATCGCCGGCCAGTGCGTCACTGGGGACGTGGCCGGGTGACCCTGCTGGGCGATGCCGCTCATCCACCCACCCCCAATCTCGGTCAAGGGGCGTGCCAGGCCCTGGAAGACGCTCTTGTCCTGGCTGGTTGCCTGGCAGACCGGCGCGAGCCAGTGGCCGCCTTGCGCGCCTACGAGGCACGCCGCATAAGGCGCAGCGCTGCTATCATCGAGCAGTCCGCTCTGTTCGGCAAGATCGGGCAGTGGGAGCAGCCGTTGCTCTGCTCGTTACGGGATGGGCTCACCCCGCTCGCCTTCGCGACGTTTCTCCCCAGACTGTTTGTCGCAAATGTGAGCATTCCATCGTGATTGTGGTGGAGAGGGATCCATTCAGCAGCCTTGCAACATGCTCTGAACTGTCCCTTTCATTCAATCTCACAAAATAGAGAGCCATCGTTTCAACTGAAAGCACTGACGGCAGCGTCTGCCCATCACTTCACCGAGCCCCGCGTGCATCACCAGGTGCAGGGCGCGAGTCACAACCTTCCCCAGGAGGCGCCATCCGCCTTCGCCAGCGCGATCCTGGAACTGGCCCATCTGCGGTCACCCTCAGGCGGAGGGTTAGGCTCCTGACTTCGTCGGCTCCAACGGCTTTCGTGCGAGCGGCCACGTCGATCGTGGCCGCGGCAGCCCGCCCCAGCCGTGGACACGAGGTCCTCTACGAGATCGATGCACATGGCACGTTGCTTGCGAGGGCTCTGCGCAAGCTCGACAACGAGCGGTAGAAGTACGTCTTCACGGTTGTCTCCGGCATGTTGAGCAGGCGACCGATTTCCGCGAAGGTCAGTTGCCTGAAACAGCGCAGCTGGATGATCGAACGCAACTTCGGGGGCCGGGAACCAATGGCTGCATGCAGCGAACCGTGCAGTTCGCTGCTCTCTGTCATCTCCTCCGGCAAAGGCTCGTGGTCGGGGATGGCCTCTAGCGGTGACAGTCCCTCCTCTCCGTCCTCTCGCTTGATGGTGGAAAAAGGAACTTCGGCCCTCCTGCTTCTCCGGCGCAGTTCATCCAGGCTGACTCAGCCAGCCTGGTTGAGAGGCCCGGCATCTCACGCAAAGTGCCAGGGAAGTGGGAGGCCGGGCACTGTTCTGCCAAGTGAGAGGTGAGGGAAGAAAGATGCCACCTGATGCACGCTGACTTCACCCAACCCTCCCGGTACACTCATATCTGATGGAGGGAAAATTCGTTTTGCCCCCGATAAATGGATGAAAACCCAGAGAGAAAAGGAGTATCGCCATGCCTGGTTCGTTCCGTATCGGCAAAATTGCCGGAATCGACATCGACATCCATGTGAGCTGGATTATCATTCTGGTCTTGCTCACGGTGTCCCTTGCCATTGGCTGGTTTCCCCAGTTGTATACGGGGCAGTCAACGGCCACCTATTGGATAGTAAGCCTCATCGCGTCCCTGCTGCTGTTTGTCTCCGTGCTCTTCCATGAACTGGCCCACTCACTTGTTGCACGCAGACGTGGTTTGCCTGTGAAAAATATCACCCTGTTCATCTTTGGGGGCGTCTCGAACATTGAGCAAGAGCCAAAGGATCCGGGCATCGAGTTCCAGGTGGCGGTGGTCGGTCCACTCACCAGCCTCCTCATTGGCGCCATCTGCTTTCTGCTCCAGTTGCCCTTGCGAGGGACCAACTCACTGCTTGGAGGCATCCTGTTCTACCTGGCGATGACCAACGTCTTGTTGGGCCTCTTCAATCTCATTCCTGCCTTCCCACTTGATGGTGGCCGGGTATTGCGCTCTCTCATCTGGAAGACAAGCGGCAGCATGCGTCAAGCAACTCGTGTGGCCTCAATGACAGGCCAGGTCATTGCCTATCTCTTCATCCTGCTCGGCATCTGGATATTCTTCGCCGGCAGCATATTAAATGGCATCTGGCTGGGTTTCATTGGCTGGTTTTTGTTAAGCGCCGCCCAGTCAGCCAACTCTCAGGTCATGCTGGCATCCGTGTTCAATAGCGTTACCGTTGGTGAGGTCATGAATCCCAAACCGACGACTGTCCCTGCCGACATCTCGCTGCAGCAACTGGTCGATACCTACTTTCTGCCTGGTGGTCTGCGCTACGCGCTGGTGATGCAAGCCGATCACCTGGTCGGTCTGATGACGCTCAGTGATATTCGCCATATTCCGCGTGAGCAGTGGGGACAGGTGCCCGTCAGCACTGCGATGATCCCACTTTCGCGCTTGCACGTGGTGACCCCCCAGCAGAGCTTGAGTGAGGTGCTCCCGTTAATGGCAGGTCGCGACGTGAACCAGTTGCCCGTGGTAGAAAATGGCGCCCTTGTTGGCATACTGAGCCGCGATGCCATCGTCCATTACCTGGAGGTGCGACGGAGTCTCGGCGTCGAGAACGCACAAAGCGATGCGCACAACCAGCTGAGTCGCTCTGCCTAAAGAACCACCGGAGAGGAGGGTTCCTCTTGCGCCACGTGTCCTGAGACGTCGGAACGTCAGCGCTGGCACAATGAGGACGATAACGAGAAAGGGGAGCAGGAGGTGAGGACATGAGTAGCATCCACTGCTCAGTTCCCTTTGCTTGGGCGTCTACTGTATTGCTTCCTCCCAGTGAACGGATAGGGAGAGAGGATGGGAGAGGTACCTCATGAAAAGATGGAACCATTCCCTTTTGCTACTCGCTCTGGGAGGTCCAGGCTTGGTAGGGAGTCTCATAGCTCTGCATCTAAGAGGAGCTGAACACCCGTTGCTGGTGCTCACTCTTGGCGTGATGATCATTTCCGGCCCAGCTATTTTCCTGGCAGGGTTGATTTCCCTGCTTGGCACACGAGCGTTTCTCAGAAAAGCAGCATCCGCGAAAGGACGTGTCAGTGATATCTATGAGGTTATTCCAGCAGGGGCAAGTGACTGTCTCTTCCCTAGTCGCATAATGACCGTCCAATTTTGGACAGAGCAGGAGGAATTTATAGAATTACACAGTCATACCTTTCAGGGTAATCCCAAGACAGTCGCCAGATCGATTCCCGTCCTCTATGATCCAAACCGCCCCTCTGAAGCAAAAATCCATTCGTTTGAAGGGCTTTGGCTCACTTCCGGGCTGCTGATGGTTATTGGCGCAGGACTTTCACTCCTCTTTGCGGATCTATTCCTGTCAGTTCTGAGCTAGTAGAGCCATACGTTCGCAAGAAGGGGGATGTATCCACCAGGAAGGTGAACGTTTTTCAGAAGTCGAGCAAGAGCAATGGGAGAACATCTCCCCCTGGAGTTTCAGCAACGAAGGAGAAAAAACATGCGTGCAGCCGTGTTTCGTGGAACATTCGATATTCGGGTTGAGCAGATACCCGATGCAAGCATCCTTGAGCCAACTGACGCCATCATACGTATCACTCACGCTTGTATTTGCGACACTGATCTCTGGCCGTATCGGGGACAGGGTCCCTATACGCCAGGTTGGCAGATCGGGCATGAATGGATGGGTATGGTTGAAGATGTTGGGCCAGATGTACGAACGCTCAAACGAGGAGACCGCGTCATCGCTCCTTACGACTTTGCTGATGGCACGTGCGAGTTCTGCCGGAAGGGTCTTGATAGCGCATCTGTGCAAGGAGGACTCTGGGGCTTTGGGCACGAGGGAGGTCAGGCGGAAGCGATTCGCGCCCGTTTCGCTGATGCCACGCTGGTCGTCGTTCCTCCGTCTGTCGAAGGGGACGAGGCCCTTCTCAAAGCCATACTCCCCGTGACCGACGTGATGGCAGCTGGCCATCATGCGGCAGTCATGGCAGGAGTGCATCCCGGTGATACGGCTATTGTCATCGGAGATGGAGCCGTTGGCCTCTGTGGGACGCTGGCGGCGCGTCGGCTGGGAGCCGGACGTATTGTGGTGCTAGGACATCAGCCATAACGCCTTGAACTGGCTCGGATGTTTGGCGCGACTGATGTGGTGACAACGCACGGGACAGAGACCATCAGCGAGGTGCTCGAACTCACCAAAGGTGGAGGACATGCGGTCCTGGAATGTGTTGGAAGCGAAGAGGCACTCACTCTGAGTGTGAGCGTTGCTCGACCCGGCGGGACGGTCGGTTTTGTTGGAGCACCACATGGAAGCGGGCAGGTTCCCATTCAACGGATGTTTTCCAAAAATATTGGTCTGCGTGGTGGGCTGGCTCCAGCGCGCGCCTATCTGCCAGAACTGCTGAACGGGGTCCTTGAGGGCCGGCTCAAACCCTCGCCCATTTTGGATCTCTCGGTCAGCCTGGACGAGGTCGCCGCTGGCTATGCAGCGATGGATCAGCGACGGGCAATGAAAGTGATGGTTCGACCTTGACGAACTGGTCCGGCGCATATCAAATAGGAGCAAGTGCCGTGAGTGGCAGTGACAGCGAAAATTCGGCCGGAAAAGGAAAGAGCAAAACAATGGGACAACAGCACGAATCGGACCTGGTCAAGCGCCTGGAGCAACTTGGAATCGAAGTAGAGGTTTCGCCTACTGTAACTACACTCACGTACGAGCAGATCTACACCAGTGGCCCCACCTTTGAAGAGGCTTTCCTCACGTTTCTGGGCGAGGCGTTGAGCAGGTACGAGGCCTTGCGCACATGGAAAACTACTACGATGCCGATTGTGACCGACGGGTCGGACAAGCATTAGAAGCCAAAGCGGCTGGTTCACTCTCCTGGAACGCTTCGGGATACGTGATGCGCATGGCTCTCTCTTTTGTACTAGTCATTACTTATTTTAGCTACAGATTGTGATTGGGAGCGACGAGCACGGCGCAAGCGGACAATGACAATTGCCGCCACGACCACGACCACAATAGCTATGGCGCCTCCCCAACTTATTCTACTGGCTATCTGGGCTACCTGCGCAAAGTTGTCGTGCAAGAAGCGACCGGCAAAGTAGCCCAGAGTGCCGAAGAGGGTCGCCCACAGAATCCCACCGGCTGCATTATAGATGAGGAAGTTTCTCCAGCGCATCTTGTTGACGCCAGCTAGAAATGCAATCCAGGCTCGCAGCACGGCGATGAAGCGACCCAAGAGGACGGTTTTGTCTCCATGCTTTGCAAAGAACTTTTCTGCACGGTCAAGATGCTCCGGCTTTAAGAACAGGTATTTGCCGAAACGTAGGACAAAAGCTCGACCTCCGATTCGCCCGACGTAATAGCCGATATTGTCTCCAGCAATTGCGCCGAGAGCAGCGCAAGCAATGACAAATGGGATAAGCAAGTGGCTGTGTGGATCGGCACCGGCGGTAAAAGCAGCCAGGAGCAGCATTGTTTCACCGGGGAAAGGAATTCCTGAACTCTCGATCATGACAAAAAGGATCACGGCTATATATCCATAGTTGTTGAGCAGGTTTGTGAGAGTTTGCAACGGGATGAGCGCGGTTAGCGGAACACCACCCCAGGTGAGTGCTCTCATGAGTAAGATTCCACTTAGTGCCACATGCATCGTGTATCCTCCTGTGAACGAAGTGAGAGGCAGAGAGATCAAGCAGGCCAGCCAGCTCCGCTGTATTCGACTCCCAGCCAACAGCTCGGCAGTGGGTGGGTCTTTGACCTCAACGAGGCGCTGGACCAGGAAGGCGCTCCGGCTCACTTCCAGGGGAAAGAGCGCAGCAGCTTGGATCGTTGCGTGGTCTTCTTGGCGCGCTCCGTCTGCAAAACTCCCTCCCGCTTGAGACGCAAGTAGATCCAGAGGGTCATACCAAGCAGCACCCCCCCGATGAGGTAGGAACCGAGCACATCGCTTGCCCAGTGATCCCCCAAATAGATGCGCGAAGGGCCAACCAGCACCACAAAACTTGCCGAGACCACGAGAAGTAGGATGCGCCACCAGCGCCATCCCGTAAAAAGAATCACCCCCAAGGAGAAGAGCAATCCCCAAAACGCGAGATAGGCCATCACATGCCCACTGGGGAAGCTGGTTCCCATGGCTCGTTGAAACACCTCGACCAGACCAGCGGTCGGTCGCGGACGGGCCACCAGGAGTTTGATCAGGACATTGAGGATCGCGCTCACGGTGGAGAGTCCCACAATGACCACGGCTTCCAGCCGCAACCCCAGCACCCAGAAGATCACAGCAGCGAGCACAATGAGCGTGGGCAACACCAGTGTACTACCTGGATAACTGATGAGGGCCATCAAGAGGTGGAGCCAGGGAGCAGGATTCTCCTGAAATTCGCGGGTGATGAGAATATCGAGCTGGTTCACAGGGTAGGCGTGGACCCACCAGGCCAGCACAGTGAAGAGCAGCAGCACAACCTCATAAAGCAAGAGCAGACTTTTCGCGGTTCGACTCAAATAGTACCAGGGTCGACGTGTGGCCGCCCCTTCCTGCCTGGCCTCCTGGACAACAGTGCGCACCTGTTCGGGCTTCGATTCTTGAGGCATGGTCTCCTCTCCTTCTCTCGGTTGGTTGCCTACTCCTCTTGTTCTGAGGCCAAGCAGCACGACGGTGCCGCCGGGTCCCGCAGCCTGTACGGCTGCCTGACGCGTAGCGGACCGACCAACAGCGTCAAGCACTCCTGTGCACGTGCTCCTCGTTTCGCGTGCCGACTAGTCGATCCGAGGACCGATCCGGTCGCTCAACGCTCATCGGCCCGTGTTCATCCTCTGGTACGAGTATGATGCCTGAGCTTCATGAAAGCGCAATGAACATCATGGGGCAGTTTGGAGTATATGCAGTTTACTTAGCACCTCCTGTCCCTTTCATACTGACTGGCTGTTCGAGCGATTTTTTTGATGGTCTGGAGTAGACAGCTTCGCGCGTTCGCCCGAAATGTGCTATGCTAACAAGGGTGAAGTCAAAGGGAGAGTCTGGAGTCTTTCGCCATGCCCCAGACCCCCCATGCAGCGTGGACCCGCTCAGAGGGCATCCAACACCTCTCAGTATAGCGGGAGTGCCTGGGGAAGTCAGCCGCCAGCAGGTGGCATGTTTCTTCCCTGTTGCTTCGCATTCCTGGTTGGGTGCTGCCGGGTCACGAGGAAGGCAAAGAGCATGCCGATGACGCGGCACTCCTATCGGGAGCGCGACTATGCCTTTGGGCGGGCTATGCTCAAGCTGCGCACCAGCATTGGCCTGACGCAAGCGGGCCTGGCCGCCCTGCTGGGGGTCTCCCGCCGCGCCGTCGGGGAGTGGGAGGCCGGCAGCAACTATCCCAAAGCTGAACGCCTGCAACACTTTATTGTGGTGTGTGTGCAGCAGCACGTCTTTGCGCCGGGGCGGGAGGAA
>CATPCK010000111.1 GCA_955652655.1 uncultured Ktedonobacteraceae bacterium
GTACTGGAAGGGCACGCGTTGGATTTCTGTGTCGTGTTCTCCTCGTTGGCGGCAGTGTTGGGTGGCTTGGGCTTTGTGGGTTACACGGCGGCCAATAGTTTCCTGGATGCGTTTGTGGTCCGGCACAACCAGACAGCAACCGTGCCGTGGATCAGCGTGAACTGGGATAGTTGGCAGGTTAAAGAAAATCCACATGGCGTACTTGGTGGATCGATTGCCGCCTTTGCTATGACGCCGGAAGAGGGCGTGGAGGCCTTCACGCGGCTGCTGGCCAGTGGAGAGAGGCAAGTTATTCATTCAACGGGGGATTTGCAGGCCCGTATTCAACAGTGGATCCAGCTAGAAGCATTACTGGAGAGCGATCAAGGAGAGCAACCTGCGCCGGCAGGAGGTGTCAAGAGTGCCAGGGCGCAGAAGCTCTCAAGTAGGAGCGAATGCGAACAGAAGATCACCGAAATCTGGCAACAAGTGCTAGGCATCGAGCAGGTGGGCCTCTCCGACAATTTCTTCGACCTGGGCGGCAACTCGCTCAGCGCCTTGCAAGTGCTGGCCAGGCTCAAGAAAGCGTTTCACGTACAGTTACCCATGGTTGCTCTCTTCGAGGCGCCTACCATCAGCGCCCTGGTCGATTACTTCTTGCCCGCTGATCAGACGGAAGCTATTCAGGAGCAGGATGTGTTGACGCAGCGCCGTCAACAGGCGCGGCAAGCGGTGGGGCAGCACGATATCGCCATCATCGGTTTGAGCGGACGCTTCCCAGGCGCTTCGAGTATCGAACAGTTCTGGCATAATCTGCGTAACGGAGAGGAGTCCGTGTGTTTCTTCTCTGATGAAGAACTACTGGTAACAGGTGTTGATCCCCTGCTGCTCAAGAAGCCTAACTACGTCAAGGCGCGTCCAATCCTGGAGCAGATCGATCAGTTCGATGCAGCCTTCTTCGGGTACAGCCCACGCGAGGCAACTCTCACCGATCCGCAACACCGCCTCTTTCTGGAATGCGCCTGGGAAGCCCTGGAGCAGGCAGGCTATGATCCCTTCCGCTACGCGGGGTTGGCAGGTGTCTTTGGCGGGACCAATATCAGCACCTATTTATTGGGTCTGGCCAGTCAACCCGAAGTCGTGGGCAGTGCGGATACCTACCAGATGATGATCGGCAACGATAAGGACTCACTGACCACGAGTGTATCGTACAAGCTCAACCTGAAGGGACCGAGCCTGGCGGTGCAGACGTTTTGCTCGACCTCGTTGGTGGCGGTGCATCTGGCCGCGCAGAGCTTGCGGCAGGGCGAGTGCGACCTGGCGCTGGCTGGAGGGGTTTCGATACGGGTACCGAGCGTGAGCGGACACCTGTATCAAGAGGGAGGGATGGAGTCACCGGATGGGCATTGCCGCACCTTCGATGCACAGGCCAAAGGCGGCATGTTTGGCGATGGAGTGGGCGTGATAGTGCTCAAGCGGTTGGCGGAGGCGCGCGAGGATGGGGACCAGATTCTGGCCGTGCTTAAAGGATCTGCCATCAATAATGATGGCTCGCTCAAAGTGAGCTACACGGCACCCAGCGTCACAGGACAGGCCGAGGTGGTCAACGCGGCCCTGGAACAAGCAGGAGTCGAGGCGGAGACGATCAGCTATATCGAAGCGCATGGCACCGCCACCGAACTGGGTGATCCCATTGAAGTGACATCGCTGACCAGGGCATATCGCCGGCAGACCGATAAGGTGGGCTATTGTGCGATTGGCTCAGTGAAGACAAACATAGGGCACCTGGATCGTGCAGCAGGCGTGTCAGGCTTGATCAAGACGATCCTGGCCTTGCAGCATAAAGAGATCCCAGCCAGCTTGCATTTCCAGACGCCCAACCCTGAGATCGACTTTGCCAGCAGTCCCTTCTATGTCAACACTCGTCTGCAGAAATGGACGCGCCGAGGAGGCGTGCCGAGACGAGCAGGCGTTAATTCGTTAGGTATGGGAGGCACGAATGCACACGTGGTGTTGGAGGAAGCGCCGGAGCGCGAGCCGAGTGGACTCTCACGGCCCTGGCAACTGCTGCTGCTCTCAGCCAAGACCGAGACGGCCCTGGAGCAGACGACGAGGAATCTGGCTGCACACTTGCAGTCGTATCCAAACCTTCCGTTGGCAGATGTGGCCTACACGTTGCAGGTGGGACGTAGTCGGTTTGAGCAGCGGCGCATGGTAATATGTCGTGACCGCGAAGAGGCACTGCACCTCCTGGAGCAGAGAACCACCACGCATGTTGTCAGCCGGTTCGAGCAGCGCACAGAGCGTGCGGTCGCATTTCTATTTCCAGGAGTGGGCGAGCAATACGTAGGTGTAGCCCAGGAGTTGTACGAGCAAGAGCCGATCTTCCATGAGGCGGTCGAGCACTGTTGTAATTTACTCAAAACAAAGGTCGGGTTGGATCTACGTGAAGTGCTCTTCTCAGGTGAACAGCAGACTTCTAGAGGTAATCATCATGCGAATGGGCATAATGGAGCTTCTAAAGGAAGGATGGATTTCCGGGCGCTGCTGGGACGTGCTGGCAAAAATGCGACATTTTCACAGCAGCATAAGCATACAACAGCACTGGCCCAACCCGCCGTGTTTGTCATCGAGTATGCCTTAGCCCGGCTTCTCATGGCGTGGGGTATTCGCCCACAGGCCATGCTGGGCTACAGTCTGGGTGAGTATGTGGCAGCTTGCCTGGCCGGGGTGTTCTCCCTGGAAGATGCTTTGATGCTGGTGGCGAAACGAGCCCAACTGATTGCCCAGGTACCTGCCGGTGCGATGCTCGCGGTTGCCATCTCAGAAGAGGCTGTGCACCCATATCTGGGTGAGCAGATCAACCTGGCGGCGGTCAACAGCCCAACAACCTGTGTCGTGGCGGGTCCGCTAGCAGCTATTGAGCAACTAGAAGCCCGGTTACAAGCTCAGGGGATTGCGGCACAGCGGGTAGAGACGACGCATGCCTTTCACTCTTCGATGTTGGAGCCGCTCTATGAGGCGGTGCAAGAGTTGGTTGGCACTGTCAAGTTGCACGCTCCACAGATTCCCTATATCTCGAATGTAACGGGGACATGGATCACAGCTGAGCAAGCGACTGATCCGGCGTACTGGGCCGCTCATATGTGCCAGACAGTGCGCTTCACTGAGGGAATCGGTCACCTGTTGGAAGAGGTTGGATATGTCCTCGTAGAAGTGGGACCTGGTCAATCCTTAAGTTCGTTTGTCAAGCAGCATCCAGCCTGCAGTAATGAGCAGTTCTCACTGGTAGTGCCGATATTGCCTGCACTGTATGAGCAGCAATCTGGGCAGGCTTCATTGCTCATGGCTCTGGGGAAGTTGTGGCTGGCCGGTGTGACACTACATTGGAGTGGGTTCTATGCGCAGGAACGGCGGCAGCGCGTGTCCTTGCCCACCTATCCCTTTGAGCGCCAACGCTATTGGATTGAGCCGAAAAAGCGCAAGCAAGCGCTAACTCGCGCAACGACACATGTGGAATATGTGGACGAGGAACTGGAGAGAATGCCCGATATGGCAGATAGGTTCTACCTGCCATCGTGAAAAC
>CATPCK010000112.1 GCA_955652655.1 uncultured Ktedonobacteraceae bacterium
AGCGCTCCATCTGTTCACCCAGGCAGAGCACCATCGACTGCACCACTGTAAAAATGAGCGCTGTATCCTCTTCTTCTATGACACGACCAAAAGTGCCACGCGCCAGTGGTGCAGCCTCGCGTGCATGAATCGCGCGCGCTCTTTGCAACAGTATCGACTTATCAAGGAAGAACGGATTTTCACTCAGGAAGGTTGATCTGGCTGCTGTTGTTTCCACTCAGCATACCAACATCCCCGGAAAAACCGCATTGCCTCACCAAAATCTTCCTCTGCAGCTAGCTCAAATGGCGGAGGTCAGGAACTCCTGGGCTGGATTCGCTGCTGACGAAACTGGCGGGGGCGATGGTCCACGGATCACTTCGGCTTGCCATTGCTCCTCAATGGATTCGAGGAGATACGTTCGTATTTTCCGCATGCCTCGTTGCAGTGTGCGGATTTGCAAGGGCTGATAGCGTCCAGGGGAGCGGCGCTGTAGCTCCCGGAATATGTCGCCGCTGCTCCGTTCGGGATTGGCTAGCAACCAGGAGAAGATCTGCTCCCACTCACCCTCAAAGGGGTCCTTGTGGGTACGCCGCCAGCCCAGCACCCGTTTTCTCCGCTCCTGCTCGCGGGACAAGGTCTCGAGTCCTGCTGCCGGATCGGGGATACTTCGCTCGACAGGAAGCAGTCCCACAGTACAATCGTCCAGGGAAAAGACGCAGATGGGGGCTGTAGCGAGAGATGCGAGAAAAGGAGAGCAACCGATAGCGCAGCGAAAGATGGCCTGCTGCAACTGCTCGAGTTGTTCAAACAGGCGGATGGGGTCAAGTGCCTGGGCCACCTCGAGCAGCTCTTGCTGCTTCTGGGCGGGCAAGACCCCCGACAGGAGCAAGCGTTGGAGTGGAGTCTTGGCTGGGTCGTACACGCAACGAACCTTTTTCCCGTCGCGTTCTTTCGACAGCAGTTTCATCGAAGGCTGAAAACAGTTGACATACAGGCGCAGTGCACGGTAGAGCTCGGTGAGTTGCCGATAGGCGTGTTCTCCAACGAAGCGGTCATACCCGACCACTTGACGCACAATTGCGCCATTTTTTTGCGAGGGCATTGCACTGATCTCTTTTTTGATAGGGCCGCCCTCGGGTAAAGGTGATGTGTTCTTGTTCGCAATAGGCTACCATGACCTCATTGATGAACTCACCGCCGTTATCGGTATCAATCCCCAGCACGGAAAAAGGGAAGAGCGTGCGTGCGCGTTGGATGGCAGCCAGCACCGCCTCTTGGCTCCGATGCATGAGGGGCAGGCATTCCGTCCAGCCGGTTGCTACGTCCGTGGGCGTCAGGGTATACAGGTACCCGCCCTCGATGTCTGCGCCACCATGGGCCACCAGGTCCGCCTCCAGAAAGCCAGGTCGGGTCTCCTCCCACGCCTCGAAGGTGCGGACCGGGATCTGCTGCTTGAGCAGCGTTCCGGATCGCGTCGTGGAGAGGCCGCGCTGACCTCGTGTGCGCTGGGAACGCAGGAGACGATCCGCTGTGGCTGCGCTCATAGAAAGCAATTGCCTTCTGCACTCTTCGGAGATGTGGAGATGCTCATGCCGCTCCAGCGCTTCGACCAGCGTGGGGAGAAAAGGGATGAGCCGTTTGGCGCAGATACGGTTGGCGGCGTGCCAGACCAGGAACAGCGCGTGTTGGACTTCTGGCCCGTAATGGCGTGGACGTGGACGCTGAGGTGTGGATTGCTCCACTTTCGCATGATTGAGGAGCCCCATCGCGTACTTGCGATTGTATCCAGTCGATGCCGTAAAGGCATCAAGCAGTTTGCTCTTCTTCTTAACCGTCGATGCCTCGCGATACTGCGGTAGCATGTGCTCAAGTAATTCGCGCCTGGTTTGAAGACTCATTCCTTCTCTCATGATCGCCTCCCTTGCACATGCCCTGTACGAGACACCTCTGCCCAAATGACAGATACTTCCCCCTAGATTGCCTCACCAGGAATCTGCCTCTTGAAGCGCATTATAGGGGGCTTCCTGTCTTTTCGGCGAGGGGGAATTGGTGAAGCGGCGGGATGGTTGAAAACGCAACGATGATCCCAGAGGGGGTGGTTCTTGAAGCACGCAAAGTCAGATTCCAGGTGAGGCAATGCAACTTCTTAAGGCAGGAGGTTACGATCTCAGAGCGCTCTAGAACAACTATACCAGACCGTTTGCGCAAAAACAAGGGAGGCAGGAAGTCTACCCTTTAGCCCTGGAATAACAGCTTGTACTTCCCCTGATGCTATGACAGGGTCCCACGCCACTCTCAGTACCTACGCATCAAATGCCGGGTGGCCATAGACTCACTACTGTGCAAGTATTGCGCAAGGCGCTGCCGAACTGCCGCAGAGTGATCCTGACCGCCTTTGGACGCTGTGGCTATTTGTGCCGGGTTATGGATAGTGGTGCCGTGGGGTTTTCTGCTCAAGGATACCCCTGCCTCGGAATTAGCCATCGCCCTGCGGCGCGTGATGGTAGCCGAGCGGGTGGTTGACCCTGACCTGGCTCTGGCTGCGCTCTCGTATGGAAGCAATTCACTGACTCACCGCGAACGCGATGGGCTCTCGGCATCGCTCTTTGGGGCTAGCTTGGCAGAGATCACAGCACGGCTGGTGCTGTCAGAGGGAACCGTTCGCAATCACCTCTCGTCGGCCATGCAGAAACTGGGCGCACCGAATTGGGTGGAAGCAAAGCGACTGGCTTAGCAAAAGGGATGGTTGTGAGGGAGCTTCGCACACCTGCTTGCACGAACTTCCCATCTGTAAAAGATGCACCGGTAGGTATGGTTTTCAGGCGAAAACAGGGTGAGTCGCCCCTAGAGCGCCGGTCAAGAAATCAAGCAGTGGCTTGAAGCTCAGCCGAAAGAGCTTGAGAACGGGCCAGAACGTGCAGATTGTGGACGACAGCGCAACGGCGCAGATCGAAGAGGTTCTTGCGCACACCTCGATAGCGAGCACGGCGTCCTTGCCACTGACCGATATGAGCCAGGGTATGCTCGACGGCAACCCGTTCGCGCAGTTGAGCACGTCCTTGCACGGTCTGTTGGCGCTCACGTAACTCGATGATCAAGGCTTCATCCGGATAGATACTGACACTGCGCCCTTTAGCACTAGTCGTACATTGAGCTTTCAAAGGACACAGAGCACAGGTGTCTTTGGGAAAATGGACCACACCACCAGGCATAAAAGGCACCTCCTGGTCAGCAGGACACCGAATGATCTGCCGTTCCCAATCCAGAACAAAAGCTTGCTTGTGAAAGCGTTTGCTGATCCGAACCGGCCAGGCTTTGCAATAGACCTTCAGGTCGCCGCTGCGTTCCCGTACCAGATGGCTGCTCAAATAGGCCCGGTCGATACGCAGTTCCTTCAAGGAAACCGTTTGCTGAGCCAAATCTTCACTGATGGCTTCGGTCACGCTGGCTTCGGGCACGTTCTCCGGAGTGATTCCTACTGCTCGGATAAGGCCGGTGTCCAGGACATGGAGCACATGCCGCTTGTATCCATCGACACGCACACTGCGACTTTTGCGACCATGACGCATCTCGGAGTCTTCGACGCTGATGCGCCGATCTTTGGCCACACCTTTGATCAGGCTTGCCTTTCCTTTCTCATCGACTTCTACATCTTGCGCCTGGATCTGTTGTGCAACTGAAAGAGACGACTGAGCCAGTTGCGCATCTTCCTGTTGCAGGGTCTGCATCCAGGTTTCCACGGCTTGTAACATGTTCAAAACCATCCCCAACGCTTCGTCTTTCTGGATGTGTTGATCCCAATCGCGGTCCAACGCCGCCTTCAGGCTGCTCCCACAAATCAACTCTGCTCCTGCCTCCTTCGCTACTTCCACCAGATCCCGCTCCTGCTGATCAGCCACCACGCGTAGAACCTTTTTGAGCGCGTGCCCTACCAGATTGTACGTATCCTCGACTCGTCCCGCTCCCCATAATGGGCTGCTATCTAGGGCAGCACGTAATGCCCGTGATCCAACCCCCTGGCTCTGGCTGGCAAGCTCGATGGTTCGTTCAATGAGCCGTCGATCCATTTGTCCCTCAATGAGCCGCTGGCGGAAGGCCACCAGTGTCCCTTTGCTAAAAGGTGCTTCTTCGGTATCGACACAATCCAAAACGAGCTGCCACCGCCGATCCATCACTGTGGCCTCAATCACCTCATCATCGGAGACACCGGTGTACGCTTCCAGGATGAGCGCCAAGGCGAGCATCGCTGGGGCCACTGGAGGTCGCCCTCGCTCTTCCTTTCGATACAGATTCGCCAACTCCTCCTGGAATGCTTCATCAAACAAAATATGCCGGTGTTGGCGCAGGAACACAAACAATTTGGCCTTCCGTATCCGTTTCACAATCTGTCCCTCCTGTATCGAAAACGCTACAGGCGGTTGCCAAGGTAATGGCTGCATCTGTTCTCTCCTTGCTTCTCGGCTTTTCCAGACGTACCGCTGTCAGGATCAAAGGGAAAAGCGGGTCCACTTCCCTCAAAAGTCGGCTGCCGTTGCTGTCCCGGACTTACCGCTCGTTCCGTTTCCGGCCCTTCGCCCAGACCCCCTCGTGTCGGTAGATGTGGATCATCCAGACGGCCAGAGCGAGCTCAACCACGGTAACCCCCGTCCGAAACAGGCCATACCAAAGAGGATCAGCAGAGGGCAACACGCCGGTCATCTGCAAGAGGGTGATCGGAATGTGGAGGGCGGAGCCGGCAAAGGCAATCAGCATGAGCCAGAAGACCCAGCGCCAATGGCGAACGATCCCAAGGATGAGCAGGGCGATCAGCACGAGAATGCCGACCAGGAACAGCGTCACTGGAACAGGATAGCGGTCAGCCGGAGAGGAGGTGAGCGAGAGCGATTGCGCATAGATCGACGGGGAAGTGACATACACCACCAGCAAGCTGATGGCAGCGAGGATGAAGAAGGCGATCATGCCCATCTCCAGGCTCACCCTGATGGAAGAATACGTTCGTGTCTTCATTCGTGTGTGGTCTCCTTTCCCGGTTGCAAGCCATCAAACAGCAGGGAGGTCAGGACTTCTGGGAGTTCTTCCCAACGCTGGGCAATCACCTCATCGCCGAGCAATTGGAGCGTCAGCAGTCCTAAAAGCAGGCCCGCTATGGCACGAACCGTGAGAGCCACATCGATGCTCCGTATCTGCCCTGTTGCGCTCTGTGCCTGAAAGGAGTGTTCGGCTACGGTGAAAGTGGGCACCAACACCTGCTGGTAATACAGCTCACGTAATTCCTCATTGACCAGCACTTCCGGTAAGACCGCCTGGAACACCTCCGCGTTCGGCCACAACAGGGCCATGCGCTGGCGCAGGTACGCGGCGAAAAAGGAGCGCAGATCCTGCCCACTCTCCGGCATGAGTTGCTGCTCGCGTTCCGTTGACTCATTGAGGCGATGGAGAATCCCTAACAACACCTCCGTTTTGCTGGCAAAGTAGGTGTAAATGGTGCCATCGGCGATCCCGGCCACACGGGCGATGTCTTTGATCGTGGCACGATGAAAGCCTTTTTCGGCAAACACCTGGGTGGCTGCATCGAGGATCTGCTTGCGCCGGGCAGCCGTCACCAGTTCTTGTATGGGATCAGGCGTCTTGGTCATAGCTGCATGCTCCTTTTGGAATACCTAGCTGTCATGAGCGTCTGAGAAAGCTCTTACGTATGTTTTTCAATCGTTCTTTTCATAGCATCAAGAGTGTTTTGAGAGTCTCGTGCAATCTTCCTTTTTGCGATACTATTGAATAATTTTGCCTTGAGAGACTTCGTTGAGTAATAATGACTGAATTCTATTTTTGTCTCATGCTCAGCAAGAGGCGTCAATCTCGCTTCAACAAGATAATCTGGGAG
>CATPCK010000113.1 GCA_955652655.1 uncultured Ktedonobacteraceae bacterium
ATCCACACCACTCCCGCCCCTACAGATACGCCTTCCCTTCCCTCAAAATACCTACTCCTGTAAGCCAGGTCCTTCCCGGCCCCAGGCTGCAAAGCGTGCCTGGGGCAGAGAATAGTGCCGTACTACCGCTGCAGACGTATCAGGGCGTCGGCAAGTGTGGGCTCTGTGGATCTACCGGGTCTTTAGGGTTGATGCCCGTGGAGTCTCTGGCCGAAGACTTACCGGCGGGGCGCTTTGCGCCTCTGGTGCCTGTAGTGCGGCGGCCAGCTTCTTTCCCCTCCTTTTTGTTTCTTTCCTCACCCTTAGGCGTGCCTGGCTGATGTGCGGGCTCAGGCGGCTTCTTCTCCTCTGGCATAGTATATTCTCCTTTTGCTATCGTTCAATCACACTTCAGTCATGGGGAGGAAGCGAAGCGGGCATCCTCCCCTGACGAACGCCCCTACGGGACTAACGATGCTACGAGTTCAAGCCAAATGTCGGTGAAAGGACTTTCTGAAGCTCTTTCCCCTCGCCCAGGTACATATGAACACCACATGGCAGGCAGGGATCGAAGCTGCGCACTGCTCGCATGATGTCGATACCCTTGAAGGTGTCCGGACCATTCTCTTCGAAGATTGGTGTGTTCTGTACCGCATCCTCGTAGGGGCCGGGCGTGCCATAGATGTCTCGCACACTGCCATTCCATGGCGTGGGGGGATAGGGATGGTAGTTGGCGATCTTGCCGTTCTCGATGACCATGTGATGGGAAAGCACACCGCGTACCGCCTCATGGAAGCCGCAGCCGATGGCATCCTTTGGCACAGTGAAATCGCTCCACGTCTTGGTGTGGCCAGAATGCAGCTCAGCAAGCGCCTTATCGATACAATGTAGAGCCACAGCCGCAGCGTAGGCCTGGAAGTATGTTCGCGCGCGGTTACGCTCGATAGCGTTGCTCCATTGCGGAATCTTCCACTCGAACTCCGCCGCTGGCTTCGTAGCGCTCTTGGGCAGCCGGATTTTGACACTGTGCCCGGTCGACTCGACCAGGCCTCCCAGGTTCACCAGTCCGGCCAGAGCTGTCGCCCACAGGCGAGCGATGGGACCACCGCCAGTGTCCAGGGCGAGGTACTTGCCGGTGCGCTTGTCATACCAGCGCGGCGACATCGTCCAGCTATATTTATCATTGAAGTCGCGTTTCTGCGGTTTAGGGATCGTCGTCTGATTCCAGGGGTGGCGTTTGTCGACAGGGTTGCCAAGTGGGTCACGGTCAACGAACGTTCTTTCGTTCTGCCAGTCATCGTAGTAGGAACTGCCCAACAGAATGCGAATGCCCAGGTTGATATCTACCAGGCTCGTCGTCACCAACTCCCCGTCCACGATAACTCCAGGCGTGACGAACATGGCACGCCCCCACTTTTCCATAGTGCGATAATCGTAGTCGCACACATCGGGGTCTTGCCACGATCCCCAGCAGCCAAGCAGGGTCTGCCGGTAGCCAACCTGCTCGTAGCCGGGCAGGGCCTCGTACCAGAAGTCGAACAGGTCGTCGTGCATAGGAACGACCTTCTTGCACCATTCGACGTACTTCATCAGTCGAACCAGGTAGTCGGTGAAGACCTGGACGGTAGCAACGGTTCCAACTCCGCCTGGATAGAGGGTCGAGGGATGGACGTGGCGCCCCTCCATCAAACAGAATGCCTCGCGAGTATAGCGACTCACGTGGAGAGCCTCGCGGTAGAACTCGCCGACGAAGGGGTTAAGCGAGCGCATGATATCGCCGATGGTGCGATATCCATGATCTTCTGCGTGCGGAGCGGGAGTATTATTTGCCTTCTCAAGTACTGCTGGATTCGTCTCTTTCACCATCTGCTCGCAGAAGTCAACGCCGACCAGGTTCTCCTGGAAGATGTTGTGGTCGAACATGTACTCCGCCGCCTCACCCAGATTGATAATCCACTCACCCATCGCCGGTGGCTTTACCCCATAGGCCATATTCTGAGTATAGACCGAGCAGGTTGCGTGGTTGTCACCGCAGATGCCGCAGATGCGGCTTGTGATGAAGTGAGCGTCGCGCGGATCTTTGCCTTGCATGAAGAGGCTGTAGCCTCGAAAGATGTGGGAAGTGCTAAAGGCCTCTGCCACCCGCCGGTTCTTGAAGTCGATCTTCGTATAGATGCCCAGGCTGCCAACGATACGGGTCATTGGATCCCACGACATCTCTACAAGCTGTGGTGGCTCAACGGGGGTCTCTTCTCGTCTAACTTCCGTACTCATGGTGCTATCTCCTTTATTGAGCTGCTTTACGCTGTTGCCGTCTCATCATGGTCACCATCTTGAGTGGTAACCTGTAGTGAGTTCCCTCCCTTTATGCCGCCACGAGGGTTCTTTGTTGACGGTATCGTTCGTCAACTGGCGTAGACCCCGCAGGGCTATACCCCAGTATTTAACGGCATTAGTCGATAGCTTAGCACCCGGTGGCTCATCCATAAACGGCATGAATTTGTCAGGGAAGCCTGGCATCGTACAGCCAATGCAGATACCGCCAACATTGGGACAACCCCCTATACCATTCATCCAGCCACGCTTGGGTACGTTGCAGTTCACCACAGGTCCCCAGCAACCCAACTTCACGATGCACTTGGGAGATCCATACTCAGTAGCGAAATCACCTTGCTCGTAGTAGCCAGCGCGATCGCAGCCTTCATGGACGGTTTTGCCGAAGAGCCAGGTGGGTCGCCCGGCGTCGTCCAGCGGAATCATCGGGGCCATTCCTGCCACCTGGTAGAGCAGATAGAGGAGGGTCTCCATGAAGTTGTCTGGCTGCACCGGGCATCCGGGGACATTCACAATCGGAATGCCTGCCTTGGATCTCCAATTCCAGCCTAAATAGTCAGCGACACCCATAGCACCTGTAGGGTTGCCTTGCATGGCATGGATGCCACCGTAGGTGGCGCAGGTCCCTACCGCTACCACTGCCAGGGCCTTGGGTGCAAGACGATCAATCCAATCAGACACAGGAATTGGCTGACCGGTCGCTGAGTCCACACCGAGGGCTGCCCAGTAGCCTTCGGGCTTGATCTTCTCGTTTGGGACTGAGCCTTCAAACACGAGAACAAAGGGATCGAGTTCACCTCGCTCTGCTTTATACCACCAATCCATAAAGTCTTTGCCCCACTCGTAGGCAATGCACTTATTATGGATATGAACCCTGGGGAGTCCAGGGATGGCCCCCAGCACGACATCTTCGATGCTGGGTTGGGTCGCTGCAGTGACCGCGATGGTATCTCCCTCACAACCCAATCCCTCCACGATCCAGATGATGTGGACGTCCTCCACGCCCGATTTGGTTGCCATGTTGTACCTCCTTGATCGCTGTTCACTTGTGGCCCGTTTAAGAAAGGGCCTATTACAAAGTAATGCAACTGTAATCAATTGCAATTAACGGAGGATACTCTTAAAAAAACAATCGAAAGGTGCAGCGAAGGGGCAACTGCCATCTCACTAATCGTCGTTCGACAAGGTGCGGGGGGAAATGAAGCAAACTGTAGTAATATGGCAGCAACTTCGCGCCTGTGATCCATCGGTGACCACCATTCTAGTTTGATTCTGTCACTATTGTGAAAAATAATGCTGAAAGCTTCGGCTTTCGCCAGTTGCTTACTATGCTGTGAACGTACGCATCGTGACATGTCTACTCTGCTCAGCAAGAGCGTTCATGCGTGTACACAAATCGAAGTATAACATATTAGTTTACGTTTCTCAAGGTTTTTCGAGCAAATTCTTATAGCAGTCTTATGATTATTCGGTATTTACTATTGTAGAGCTTGTTATTATTAGTAGAGTTTACTCGAAAGCTTGCTAGCTGCTCACGCCCTTAATTCTATTGAAGA
>CATPCK010000114.1 GCA_955652655.1 uncultured Ktedonobacteraceae bacterium
CAGCAGTTTCAAAGGTGGCATTCAGTGTGCGCGCGCGGAAACCATCGACTTTCAAATTACCGATCACCTGCAGTTGAGACTCGCTCAACAGCGGCGACTCAAAATGAATCAGTTGCGCGTGTAATGCGCTCTCAGTAAGAAAGTTCTGCCGCCGACCAAGATAGCAATCAAGCGACATTACGCCCCGTTCACGTAAAGGATCGATAGGGGGATTGGTCACCTGGGCAAAACGTTGCTGAAAGTAATCTGAGAGGTCGCGCGAATGCAGGGAGAGAGCTGCGAGTGGAGTATCATCACCCATGCTCCATATCGGCTCCTTTTGCTCTGTAAGCATAGGGGGCAGCACAAATTCTACGTCTTCGTGCGTGTAACCAAAGAGTTGCTGGCGAAAGAACAGTTCTGCTGGATCGAGCAAAGCTTCGACAAGAGGCGCTGACGTCTGGGTAATATCTGCCAGGCGTACCAGGTATCGCTCTAACCATCGCTGGTATGGCTGTCGCTGCGCAAGCACAGTCTTAATTTCGCTATTGCGCAACAAGACGCCATGCTTCAGATCGACAGCCATCATTTCACCCGGCCCCAGCCGACCCTTCTCGACCACGTCATGCGCTTCTAAAGGTACCACTCCGGTTTCAGAGGCAAGAATGAGCAAACCCTGCGAGGTGAGGGTATAGCGCGCCGGCCGCAATCCGTTGCGATCCAGGGCAGCGCCAACATAATGGCCATCGCTAAAGACAAGCGCAGCCGGACCATCCCAGGGTTCGGTAATACCCGCGTGATATTCGCACCATGCTCGCTGCTCGCCGGTCAGCTCGGCATCCTGCTCCCATGCGGGCGGTATAAGCATCTGTACGCTATGTAACAGGTCTCGACCAGAATGCGTGAGCAACTCCAGCGCATTGTCCAGTTGAGCAGAGTCACTCCCTCCTGGCTGGATGACCGGCAGCAGATCCTTCATCTTGCTTCCCCAGTGCGGCGAGAAAAATGTACCTTCGCGTGCCTGCATCCAGTGCAGATTGCCCTGGATTGTATTGATCTCACCGTTGTGTGCCAGTTGGCGCATGGGCTGCGCCAGCGACCAGGAAGGAAAGGTATTCGTGCTGTACCGCTGGTGAAAGATGGCAAAGGCACTGGTATAACGAGGATCAAGCAGGTCGAGGTAGAAGCGTGGTAGCTCAGTTGGAGCCAGTAGTCCTTTATAAACAATAGTTGTCCGCGACAGTGAGACAATAAAACAATCATTCATTCGCGCCTGCTGTAACCTTTGCTCAATCAAGCGCCGCGCATGATACAGCTTCCCGTCATTCTGCTGGGCGGTAAGATGTCGTGGGCATTTCAGCAACACCTGTGCGATACTGGGCGCCGTCTCGCGCGCGCGCGTCCCCAGCAGGCTATAATCGATTGGCGGATTACGCCAGCTCAACAGCATCAATCCGACTTCATTCAGTGTCTGTTCAATAATATGACGACACTGTATATTGGCTATCGGAAAACGCTCCTGCGCCGGTAAAAAAATCATGCCAACCGCCAGGTCATCAGGGCCAGCTGCCGTAATACGCTGCGCCAGCAGATCCTCATAAAAGAGATTTTTAGGAATCTGCGTAAGTAAACCGGCGCCATCGCCGGTCTCCGCGTCAGCATCTTGCGCCCCCCGGTGCGTAAGGTTTGCCAGGGCCCGCAGAGCCGTTTGTACCAGGCAATGGCTGGCCTCGCCAGAAACCTGGGCAATAAAACCGGTGCCGCAGGCATCATGTTCCCAACGGGGATCATACAGGGGATACTCAGGGTCGATCTCAGAATGAACGTACATGCGTTGCCCTCCCAATAAATACAATCCGCTCAAGAGAGAAGGCGCCTACATTGGAACCGATTTGGCTCGACGACCTGACAATGCTCGTCGAAGTCATTACTTACGTGCGTTATCCTTTGTGAGTTCGGCCATGAACATGGGGCATAGAGTGAGGCGACACTGGATCAAGGGAGCGACAAAGCTCACAACACAAACAGCTTCATTTGCTGAACAGAGTATAGCATAGATACCTGGCACCCAACAAGTGCCAATTCAAAGTGCAGAGGCACCCCGAAAAAAATCTTCACCTTGGAACACCATGCGCCAGCTGCGCAAGAACACCAAAAGCAAGAATGACAAGACAAATAGCAATAATAACCAGCATCAAATACACCGCCTGGCGGTACCGCCCCCCGGCATGAGACTTATCAGGATGATAAGGAACAGGTTTCACCTCGTCCAGGTTACGCAAATCATGAGCCATCTCTTCAATAGAAGCATATCTCTTGCTCGCATCCCGGCGAATAGCACGCATCACAACAGTTGCCAGTTCCGGTGAAAGGTCAGGGTTAAATTCTAGAATCGAGGGAGGGTCTTGCGAAACATGCTGATTCATCACCGCGAACACGTTCTCGCCTTCAAATGGCGTGCGGCCGCTCAGCATTTCGTAGAGCATCATACCAACCGCGTAGACATCGGAGCCTGCAGCGCCGCGCTCGCCCCGCAACTGCTCAGGGGACATATAATCCGGCGTTCCTACCGTACCTGAAAGGCCGCGCCACGTAACACGCCGCGCCCCTTCTAACAGAGCTACACCAAAATCAATAATTTTAACATTGTTATCATCCATGATCATGATGTTCTCTGGCTTGATATCGCGATGATAGACGCCGTGCTCGTGACAGTAAGCTAACGCATCACAAATCTGCAGGATTATTCGGATCGCCTCTTTTTGCGGGAGAGGGTTGGGAGCGTGCTCTTCCAGTACCTTACGCAGTGTCTTACCTTGCACATACTCTATCACCAGGTAATGATCTTGCCGCTCTTCGCCAACATTCAGTAAATGTTGCACATACGGATGGTTGAGGCGGCTACCTATCTCAGCTTCACGCTTGTAACGTTCAAAGACACCAACGTTCCCAATTAAATCATCGTTGGGAAATTTAAGGACGACATCTTGCTGGTTGTGGATATCGCGGGCAAGATAGACACGGTTCATACCTCCCTG
>CATPCK010000115.1 GCA_955652655.1 uncultured Ktedonobacteraceae bacterium
CCACCATCTCCCAAAAGGCGGTGATCCATCTCACAGAAGAGGTTGTGGAGTTGAAGGCGTCGGTAATTACAAGCGCGGTTCGCCGACAGATTGAGTATGACCTGGTGACGCTCAAGGATATGCTAGAAGCCTGAACTTCAATTTGCAAATTTCTTGACTGATCGTGCACATGCTTGCAAAGGTTGTACTGGCAACCTGGGATATCTGTTCGTGTGTACAGGCAAGCTATAAAGGCTCGTTGATCAGTCTGTTTGCGGTTGTCACGTGGAACGTAGATGGTCCCAGCCGTTAGAGCGTAATGGAGAGGGCTTTCCCTGGCGGAAAAGAGTCATAGCAGATCCCTCACAAATTGTACCGATAGCAGTCGCTTTGACGCCGGTTGCGACAAATAGCTCGTGAGCGAGAACATCAGCACGATCCGCAGGTACCGTGAAGACTAATTCGTAGTCTTCTCCTCCAAACAGCGCCAGGTCTTGCGGCTCGCGCCCCGCGAGAGTCGCGAGTGTAACTACCTCTGGCTGGATTGGGAGTGACTCGGCTTCAATGTGCGCACCGACGCCGCTAGCTTCGCAAATGTGTGATAAATCTGCAGCAAGCCCATCGCTCACATCCACACCAGTAGTAACATCATGCTGAGCGAGCCATTGGCCTGCCGCAACTCGTGGAGTGGGTGTGCGAAGTGCCGCTAGCACTCCAACCAGCTTCTCTGAAGGTATCTTTGCGGCGAGTTGCTCATCCTCTAATACAAGCAATCCCGCGGCTGCCGACCCCAGGCTTCCAGTCACCATAACGGCATCTCCCGGTTTAGCGCTGTCACGCCGCAGCAACATGTTGCGCGTGCCTGTTCCCAGCAGTGTAATATCAATGATCAGCCGCTCTGCATTACGCGCAATGTTGCCGCCAACGAGCGCCACGTCAAATTGAGCAGCCTCTTCTCGCAACCCCTCATAGATGCCATCAAGGACGGCTATATCTAATGTAGGCGGCATCAACAAGGAAATCAGGGCGAAACGCGGCCTGGCTCCCATTGCCGCGATATCGCTCAGATTCACTGCCAGCGCTCGCTGCCCTATATCGTGTGGATTGGTGTGGCGCAGCCGAAAGTGCGTATCTTCAACCTGCGCATCACATGTCGCCACTAATAGCTCGCCGCAGCCTATGTCGAGAACGGCCGCATCGTCACCAACCCCTACAATGACACCGGCAGATTGAGGGAGGCCGGCCGTAATACGTGCGATCAGCCCAATTTCGCCAAGCTCTGCAATAGTGGTCATGTCATGCTCCTTCCTCCTCATTTGCGAGCCGTATCAACAGCTAGACGCAATTGGCGCGAGGCAGCACTAATATCCTCAGCATAGACAACAGCAGCAATTACTGCTACACCACAGGCGCCAGCCTGCACAACCTCCGACGCATTCTCAGCAGTGATACCTCCGATAGCGACAAGTGGTGTAGTGTAGCGCCTCGCCAACTCGGTCAGTAGATCTACTCCTGTAGCTGGTCCCGCATCAGCCTTGCCGAGTGAAGGGAAAACAGGAACTGCTAAAGTACCACTTTGCGCCTGGCAGCGGCAGGCTTGCTCACTTCAAGCCTATAGCACGGTTCCACTGCGCTATATCCCATCATCGATATAGAGGATGCGTTTCCCGCTGCGCTCAACAGCCTTGCCATCATGCGCTTCCCCTTCCTCCATTAACCGCGTCTCCTCATCATGCGTTGCGTCATAGATCAGTTCTCGGTTGTCATAAAGGTAGTCGAGAAGGGCGCTGATATCGTGACCATCGATGATAATGTGCCCGCTCACCCCTTCTTCAGAAGTGATGTGAAACTGCAAGGTTTGTGCGAACTGCAAGTGAAACGTCCATTTTCCAGTATCCTGAGCCGGGAGTTTTAACATAGTCGTCTTCCTTTCGACCGTGCATCACGCATGGGGGAATATGGTCTGTCGTGCTCTATACCCTGACCACTTACCAATGAAAAGTTCTCAATAATTTCAACATGTTAAAACTTCAACCTATTCCCTGTGTAAGCGCCCTTGAACCTCCGTTCGCAAAAAAAACTCGGCAGTAGTTTACTACCGAGTTCCTTGCCTCTCAGAGGCAAAAGGCTAAAGAGGTCACCCTCCCTGCTATCCTATCGGGAGGATCAAGCAATCCATACACCTGGTTATCTTCTCAATATTCTCAATGGAGCAGATTGAGGCTATTGCTACAATCATCGACAAAGTAGACGCCCGGGAAGCCGAAGACTGTAGTCAGGCCAAAGAGACACCCAGCTCCGGGAGGGGTACCAGTGCTGTCTACCAGCTTATGGGCAACCTGATTGCCGCCAGGCGTTGTCTCAACGATATTGCCGTCGTTGCCGTTCGCAGTCAGGATATTCCCATTGGGAGCGATAGTGAGTCCCAGCGGGTCATTGATCGCGCCGCCGACGCTCACATTCTTGCCGCTACCGGCAGTAGAAAAGCGTATAAGCGCATTTGGGATGGCAGCGATGCGACTGTTCACGCTATCTGCTACATAGAGGGTTCCATCAAACCCCAGCCCTACCCCGGTCGGACCAACAACGAGGGCCGCTGTATCAGTTCGTTCTGCGAAACCTGAGCCAATGACCGTGGTAAGTTGCCTGGTTGGCAAACCTTGTCCTTGTCTCGGGACACCGAGGAAGATGCGAATGACCGTTCCTCGATTGACAACGTTGGGACTGGCAGCGACAGTCCCATTCAGTACGTTGGTGACAAAGAGCACTGCTTCACCGTTCAGATCCAGTGCCGTCATATCCCAGGGG
>CATPCK010000116.1 GCA_955652655.1 uncultured Ktedonobacteraceae bacterium
CGCGCAAGAGCCCGGCGCTGAAGCCCCCCCCCGCCTGGCCGCGCACAACGCGCCCGACGCCCTCGAGCCAGCCTCAGTGCGGGTGGAGTTGTAGGCTTTCTCACAATGATTTGTGGAGAACCTCTTGTATGCTATACTCTACCAGGGCACCAGGCCAATAAAAGGAGCCAAAGAAATGAAGCGCCGAACCTGGCGGATATTGCCATCTCAGAGAATAAGGTTTTGATCACGATTGACTTCGCAGCGAAAAAATGAATAGGTTGCGACTATGGAAGGGGGAGATAGATTCATGATTCCAGAAATCCCTCTACCAACTTTTCCGCCCTCTCTACATCATTCCCTTCGATCCACACAATCCTGGTATCCTTGCGGAACCAGGTCAGTTGGCGGCGGGTGAAATCATGGATGGCGTATTTGAGGCGTTCGACCATGACCTGTTCGTTGGGGAACTCGCCGCGCAGCCAGCGACCGATAAAGCGATATTCCAGCCCCAGCGCCTCTAAGCGTTCATGGCTGACGCCGCGGTCGAGGAGGTTGCGCACCTCCTGCACCATACCCTGCCGCATGCGTTCATCGACGCGCTGGTCGATGCGGCGGTATAATTCGGCGCGGGGCCATTGCATGCCCAACAATAGGCTGGTGTGGAGGGGAGCGGCTACCCTGCGCTGCCCGGAGAAGGGTTTGCCAGAGGTCAGGCAGACCTCCAGAGCGCGAATGACGCGGCGTGGATTGTTGCGGTCAATGACGGTGGCGCTCTGGGGGTCCAGTTCTTCAAGCTGGGCCAGCAGTTCCGCCAGCGGACGAGCCTCCAATTCCGCACGTAGAGCTGGTTGCGGAGGAATGGCGGGGATATCCAGGTTGTCTACCACGGCTTGAATATAATGCGGCGAACCACCAACGAGGAAGGGTTGGTGGCCACGAGCCGCGATGTCGTTGATGGCGGCGATGGCCTGCCGCTGAAACTGTGAGACGGTATAGGTCTCCTCGACGCCGGCGACATCCAGCAGGTGGTGCGGGACGAGTGCCTGTTCTTCCGCGGTTACCTTGGCCGTCCCAATGTCGAGGCCGCGATAGACCTGGCGTGAATCTGCTGAGACAATTTCCCCGTGAAAACGCAGTGCCAGGGCCATGCCCAGCGAGCTTTTGCCAGAGGCCGTTGGGCCAAGCACGACAACTAATTTTATGGTGGTATCTTTCATCAAAGCCGCTGTATCATATCTGGTCAACGCGCGTGACAAGCGCCGTGGCAACCGCGCCTCCCGCCAGGATGCCAACGAACGTGAAGAAATCCAGCGCGAAACCGACCGTCAGGAAAAATCCCAGGATACCGCCGAGCATAATCAACGCCACCATTACCAACCAGCGCGCGCTTTGCAACGCCCGGTGCACGCTGTAGATGATCCTGTCGCTTACCTGCATGCTGATGCCGAAGACACTACCAAAGGCGGCCACCAGCAACATCACAAAGAGTTGCGGCGTGGGTGCGTTCATGTGAAACAGGAACTGCCAGACCAGCTCGCAGAGGCTTATTGCAGCGAATGCTGTGCTTATCCCGGTACATAAGCGATTTATGGTATCACTGAAGCTCCATGTGCGGTTCCAGTTGAGCATCAGCGCTCCCAGCGTTGCCGCTGGCCCGATGCCTGAGAGGACAACGATGAACCACGAATTAGGGGGGAGTAATAATTGGAGTGGCAGGGAGGCTATCTTTGAGAGCAGCGTATAAAATAAGCTGGCCAGCATAAAGGCAGCAAAAACAGTTAAGATGCGTTGCAGCCATTGTTGGTGCCGGGGAGACGCCTGCAATGGGTGCCAACCACTTGCTGCCGTGTTGTCCTCATTTTCGTCGAACGGATCGCCATACTTGGCTTTATATTCCTCGTAGTGCGCCATGTTTTTTGGTGAAAGCGTTGGAGCGCTGGCCTGTTGAGGATCCATAGTAATGGTCTTCCCGTTAGCAAACGCAATCGGCGCTTCGTAGTCCTCTTCGTCCAGGACAGTGGCGCCTGGTGCTTCTCCGCTGCCCTGCCCATTCATGGCGGGGTCGGGATACATACCGATATTGCCGAGCACGTCTACTTCAACTTTGACCACGATATCCTGTTCTTCGTCCTCCTCGTCAGGCATCACTACAATGGTACCTGTATAATGCATCGGACCGCGCAGGCGCAGAGTGTTGACCCTCACATTGAGGTGGGTATTGATGCCGTCGAAACTTGTCTCATCGAGTTGAATCCACGGCTCGGACGTGGAAATGGTGCCGTGGGTACCACTCTTGTCGGAGATCGCCAGCAACAGCGGTTCGGAAAGGCCCGGATATACCTCTCCAAAGTCCAGTGTGAGAGGTTGTACAACGATATCGGGGACGCCGGCCGCAGGCACTGGCCTGCGCGAGGTCCAATCCTGGTTGTTGCGATAATCGGCTGTCTGATTGAGGGGAGGAACAACAGGTATGCCCGTGCGACTGCTTTTAGTGACGATTGATTGTTTGCCTGAACTGGTGAGAATGTGAACATTTGGGCCCAGGACGGCCTGTAAGAACAGGTCAACCGCCTCAAAGGGGTCGAGCTGCTGTTTGCGGATATCTCTTGTTACCTGGGCCAGCTTCGCGTTGCCTATTTTTCTCAGCCAGTCTTCAATTTCACTGGAGAATAGATAATCTGCCGCCTCGTCTGAGAAACGGGCAGAGAGCCC
>CATPCK010000117.1 GCA_955652655.1 uncultured Ktedonobacteraceae bacterium
CATACCAGGTTCCTCACCATACGCAGGAGGAAATTTTACACGCCATTGTTGCCCATAGTTTCAGTCGCGACCTGGAGCCCCGCACATTGGAGGCACGCGTAGTGCGCGACGCCGACCGGCTCGACGGGCTTGGAGCAACAGGTATCATTCGCTGGGCCATCACAGGCACGATCCGTCGCAGTACCCAGACCAGGACCTATCATCCCACAGACCCCTTTGATGAACAACACACGCCAGATGATCGCAGCTACATGCTGGACCACTTCTATAGCAAGCTACTCAAACTGAGCGATTCGATGACCACAAAGACTGGCCGCCTCCTGTCACAGCAACGGACCTTCTTCATGCACACATTCTTAAATGAACTGCGTAGCGAATTGGACGTTTAGGCTTTCCCATCTTTGTCTTTAATCGCGGTCAATTGTTGCGCGTGCACCTGATCGTGAAGAGGTAGTACATTCACCAACTGATAGAATTTACGCTGCCCCCAGGCATGATGGCGAAATGGGCGTTCCCAGGACTCAGGGGGTAAAGTAGAAAGGTACTCAAAAATCTCTTCACGCCGCGCGGCCATACCGCCTAAAACAGCCTCAAGTGAAGCGGGAGGTTCAGACGCGTTCGTCAGGTGTGGCGCCTCCTCCTCGGTCGCCAGAACTACCGGGTTATCTTCGCTTTGCACCAGTTTCAGCTGTTCCAGGGCGAGTCCATCAGTAATATAGAGGTGATTAGCCAGCTCAATTGGGGACCACTCTCCATCGGCGGGGCGTTTTGTCAGTTCACCCTTATTGATTTTTGCCAGTTGTCCCAAAAACTCTATACGCGCCGCGACCATCTTGCGCCGCACTTTTTCATAGGGATTCTCAACAATAGTCATCTAACTTCCTCCAGCTTGTCTTGAGCCTCTCACAGGGCGACCGCCCTGGCTCTCTCTCTTTATTCTTCAGGCGACACAAGTCGGCTATATAAACGCTCCAATTCATCCTGATTGTTGAAATGCAGTACCAGCGTACCTTTCCCCTTCGTATTGCTCCTCAGATCAACCTTGACCATCAAAGAGCTGCGAAAACGCGCCTCCAGATCATCTAACTCCGCTCTTCGGGCGTGAATAGAAGAAGGGGGATGCTTCGCCATATCAGCGCGTTCCGCCGCTTTGATGCGTGCCGCCAACTCTTCTGCCTGCCGCACATTCAATTTGAGGGCAATAATCTTGCCCATGGCAGTAATCTGATCCTCCTCACGTGCGATACCGATCAATGCACGTGCATGCCCTTCGCTGAAATGCTCCTGCTGATTAATAAGGGTCTCTCGTACCTTTGGCGTTAATTGCAACAGGCGAACTGAGTTCGTAATGGTTGAACGATCTTTCCCTACCTGTTTGGCAACCATCTCCTGGGTCAGCCCAAACTCCTGGATCAAGGACTGGTAAGCAAGCGCTTCTTCGATAGGATTGAGATCGGCGCGCTGAATATTCTCGATCAGCGCAAGTTCCAGCATCTGCTGCGGCGTCACCTCTTTGATGACAACCGGTACCTTGGTCAGCCCCGCCAACCTTGAAGCTCGCCAGCGCCGCTCACCGGCAATAATCTGGAACTGCACAACGTGAGCCGCTTCTTCGCGCCTTGCCTCTTTCTGCTCAAGCCATGGATCGACGCCCTTCTCCCTCTCAAATCCTCCATGTGCATCCAACCGCGTGACAACCAGCGGCTGCAACAGCCCATGTTCTTTGATCGAGGCGCTCAATTCCAACAATTTAGGATCGTCTTCACGAAAAATGCGTCGCGGCTGGCGTGGATTAGGAATGATACTATCGATAGCGGCAAATAAAATAGCATTCTCGTCGATGCGTGAAGGTTGCTGTGCCGAAATCACCTCAGAGGCTCCCGGCATCAAGGCATCAAGGCCACGCCCCAGCCCAAATTTGTGTTTAGCCACGAGCCATAACCTCCTCTGCTAGCGCCTGGTAGGCCAGTGCTCCAGGAGAAGTGGGATCATAATCAAGTATCGCCTGCCCAAAACTGGGAGCTTCACTTAAACGTACATTGCGGTTGATGATCGTTTGAAATGTCTCTTTTGGGAAATAATTGCGTACCTCGCGCACAATTTCACCGGCCAGGCGCGTGCGTGGATCAAACATCGTCAGAATGGCTCCCGCGATATAAAGGTCAGGATTGAGCTTGTTCTTGACAATACGAATAGTATCGCTCAACTGGCTCAAACCCTCCAACGCCAGGTATTCGCACTGAATAGGAATGAGCACTCCATCGGCGGCAACCAGGGCATTGATGGTCAGTAGCCCCAGCGAAGGAGGACAATCTATGAGGATATAGTCACAACGGTCACGGATCGGCACGAGCGCCTGTTTGAGTTTCTGTTCTCGCGCGATTGCCCCCACCAGCTCGATCTCCGCCGCCGCCAGGTCTACCGTACAGGGAGCCACCACCAGTTCACGCCGTTGGGTTGGCACAATCACATCAAAAATACTTATCTCATCGGATTCTTGTAGCAGCAAATCGTAGATTGTACGGTCTTTGAGATGCTTTGACGCTCCGATACCACTGGTCGTATTGCCCTGCGGGTCCATATCGACGAGCAACACTTTGCGGCCCGCGGCGGCGAGGTAGGTCGCAAGATTTATTGCAGTGGTGGTCTTACCAACTCCCCCCTTCTGATTCGTGATTGCGTATACTTTAGACACAGGCTGCTTCCATACCTTTCATCTAACCATGCTATACCGCTGCAAGTAGAGGGCATCCACAGAGTCCCCTACATTATGTTAAAGACATTGTAACAAATGCACGATAGAGAAGCAACAGCTAAAAAAGCTCTCCCCCACTCACCCCACCACCCTCTCTCGTCCAATACGCAGCGCCAACAACAGCCCAAACGATACCGCCAGCAGCACCACGGAGAGCGCAACCGCCGTATCCAGGTCACTTTCAGCGGCAATATATACAGCAATGGGCATCGTCTGCGTCACGCCAGGAAAGTTACCGGCGAAAGTAATGGTAGCTCCCAGTTCCCCCAGCGCGCGCGCCCACGCCAAACCTATCCCCGTCAGCAGTGCGGGCCGGATCAGTGGCAGGACTACGCGCCGAAACGCATAAAGTGGAGAGGCTCGCAGCGTATAAGCAGCCTGCTCATACCGCCTATCCAGCTGCTCAAGCCCGGCCTTCGCCGTATTGATGAAAAAAGGAGAGGAGACAAACATCTGCGCCAAAATCACCGCCGGCGTCGTAAACGGAATCGTCAAACCGAGGGGAGTGAGGTAGTGACCAATCAGGCCAAAGCGGCCAAAAGTCAGCAGCAAAGCCACCCCGGCAACAACTGGAGGAAAGACCGTAGGCAAAGTCACCAGCGTCTCCAACAAATTGTGGCCAGGAAATTGCATGCGCGCCAGCACATATGCTACCGGCAGACCAAAAAGCACCGTCAAAAAGGTGCTGATGCTGGTCGTGAAGATACTCAATTGTAAAGCCTGGAGCACTTCCGGTTGCCGCATCGCCGCCCACAGCAACTCCGGCGGCTCGTGGAACAGCAGCGCCACCAACGGCACGCCCAGAAAGAGAAAAAAACTTCCTGCCAGGGCACCAACAAGCATCCTGGCAGGCCAGCGGGATAACAACAACCTTTTGCTCATAGAGATCACACCCTACGGGTTGATGACAATAAAATGATAGTGTTGCAGCACAGCCTGCCCTTCTGGTGAAAGGATATACTGTACAAACGCTTGAGCGTCGCTGCTGTGCGCCGAGCTTTTCGTTACCGCGATAGGATACTGCGCGATGACGTTGAAATTATCAGGAATGTCAATCATTTTTATCTTACTACTGACAGCGGCCGTCACATCGGTCACATAGACAAAACCAGCATCCACCTCACC
>CATPCK010000118.1 GCA_955652655.1 uncultured Ktedonobacteraceae bacterium
ATACTAAATGGCATGCTAAAGCTTCACATTGACGATGTGAGGGAAGCCTGTTAAAGAGCGCAAGGACTCCGGATCATCAGCAAGAGCATTGAGCCCCTGGCACAGCACCTCGATCAAGGCGTCGAGCGAGGGGAAAGCGCGGTTGTGCAGGTATTTCTCGCGCAGCTCATCCCACAGGTGTTCGGCAGGGTTCACCTCGGGACTGTAGGGCGGCTGCTCGATCAAACGGATATTGGAGGGGATGATCAGCTTGTGCGAGCCGTGCCAGGCGGCCCCATCGACTTGCATGACGATGAAGAACTTCTCGAACGTCTGGCTGACATGCCCCAAAAAGAGATTCATCATGGCGGTGGAAGCCTCTGGCAAGATGAGCGAGACCAGGTCGCCAGTGACCGGCGCAACGGCAGCGAAGACATAGATGGACTCCCGGATCAACTGCGCTGGCGCCTGCGGCCGGATGCCAGGAGGAGCCCAACAGCGCTGAGGCCGTCCGATGCGACCAAATCGCCCCTCATCCTGCGCCAGGATCAGGATGGGGCGTTCGTCGTCGGCTTCCCGCGTCGCGACTGCTGCCTCAACCTGCGGCGCAAAGTTTTTTTCAACTGCTCTTGCGCCTGCGGATCGGTCTGGGGATGGCGCGGGCGAGGCATCAGCTTGCGCCAGCCGTGTCGGGCGAGCAGCCGGTAGATTGTGCTATCATCGACCTCGTGCCCCACCCGGGCTTCAAACGCGCGCCAGATCTCTTCCGTCGTGGCCAATTCTCCCCGCTCCGCCCGCCCAAAGAACGGCGTGAGAAACGCTCGCTCTTCTTCCAGGCTCAGATACCCACTCCGTCGGCCTCCCTTGCCCGCCGTCTCCACCGCCGCTACCCCCAGCCGGTTGTAGCTGGAGATCACCGTGTGGACCGTCGCTTTGGAGACCCCACAATGTCGCGCAATCTCCTCAGCTTTGCCAGGCCCCACCAGCGCGTTATAAATGATCAGCCAACGTTGGCGATACAACGGACGCGGATCGGTGGTCATGCGTTTCTTGACTTCTTCTACCGTCAAATGCGCTGCCGCTCGGGTGATCCTGGCCATATCCTCTCACTTTCTGCTTGCTTCTTTCCATCCTTTATTCTATCACAGCATGCGATTTAGTATGAGACCTCTTTGATGCGCTTATGCGAACGGCCTCCTCTCAGGCCACGCGGGAAGGGCAACAAGAACGCTTGCGCACGATCCATGACCTGGATGCAGCAGCGCATATCCTGTGTGAAGCCTGACAGGTCGTCCTTGATGAGACGCAAGATTCCGCCACCCTGCTTCAGCGCATTTATGCCCGTGTGTCTGGGGATCATCTGCAGGCAGCCGTCAAAACGGTTGGGGAACTGACGCGCCCACCGGATGACACCTATGCCCAAGAATTGCTCAACCGCTATCTGGTGTGTGGCCATGAGGTCTTTGTTGATCTGAAGTTGAGCGCTGGGGCGATCCATGTCCCCCGAGCCTGAGTTGGAGCGTCTCGGACAGCAGATAGAGGAAGCGTACCGGCGGCCGGCGGCCCATCTGCCCGCCAACGCTGCCTTGCAAATTGAGCACAAGATTGGTCATGATTGCGCCTCTTTCTCCTTGTCATTCGCTTGCGCATCTTGTCTGATGAGGTTTTCGTTATCACTCAGGTACACCAACAAATCAAGGAGTTGATTTGGATCCATCGCAAGAGTAGACTTTGCATACTCGTTGCAAAAGCGATAGATAACGTGTCCATTCGGCCGTTCTATCCGCTCAATATATATATCGGTCAGGGTTGCGTCTGGTCCATGTTTTGAGAGAAGCGCTTGATATCGTGCCCAAAGGGAGTTCTTCACGGGGCCTGGCAACGCAATCGGGAAGAGGCCTTCGATAATCTGCCGCAGCGCTGGCACTTGATTAAAGGTCATGATTGCGCCTCGCTTTCTTGTTCAGGCTCTTGAAAGCCTATGTACTTCCATCCATTATTCCACATTGTGACACTCCGCGGGGGCTGAAAGCCCCGCAGCTTCTGACACGCCTGCGTAGTCGGCTCTCTGAGTATGTGCAACGTGGTTGCTACTCGTTGAAGAGCCGTAGTTGGCGAGGCATATCTGAAACAGAGCATCCATCCATACCTGCTGTTTCTTGAGCGGTGCCATGCTCGTGGTTCTCTCCATGCCTTGCAGATCGGATAGATGGTCCGATCAAGCTTTCGGCCTCTTGGGAGAGAAGCACACCTTCAGCTTTCGCTGACCTCTCTGGTGCCAGAGGAGTGGGAGGCTTTTCCTGAGTTGATTGTTGATAGCGGGCAACAAGGCGCTGACCGATCACCAAACTGGCATTTCTATCGGCATGCCCCTTCATCTCACACTGTGGGCACAGGACCAAGGGATCGCCAGCGGTATAGCCTTCGGCAGATTGCCCTGCCTCATAGCGAACCACAAGCGCATGACAGCGAGCACATTCCCGACTGGTATGGCGAGGACTCACTCGGCTGGTGATGATCCCCTCATTCCATGCCTTATACCTGGCATAGCGGAAGATGCGCCCCTTCATCCAGAAGGCCCGTTTGCTATTGCCTCTGCGACTATACTTCCCCTTTTGTGGCTTGAGGTTGCCTAGATGCTCAAACACCAGAATGGTCGCTCCATGCTCTTTGGCAAACTGGACAATGCGAGCACTCACCAGGTGCGAGAGGGACTCATCAGCATGGGCGATCTTGCGCCAACGGTCTACGTTGTCCTGCTCCCCTTCTGCTATGATGCCAGTCTTCCTGCGATTGCGTGCGATCCGTCCGAACTGTTTCTTCCTAAAGCCGGCTATCTCTTGACCACCGCCAATGAACCTGGTGGAAAGACACGTACCTTCAACAGTTTGGATGGTGCAGACCGCTAAGTGTTCGTTGAGATTGAGATCGACGGCGCAGATCTTCGTGTCCACGTTGGTCGTGACCTGCTTCTCGATCTTAGGAGGACCACTGAATTGTTTCTCAATGGGAGTATGCAGCCACCAGTGGTTGCCATGTCGCACGAGGGAGGGGCTTCCCATCTCGATATCAGCAGGCAGGCCCCGACCCGTGATGCGACATTTCAGCCAGCTCCAACACGTGCCTGTCCAGACTTTGAGCAGGATGCTTCCTGCATGGCGGTCTTTCCACTGACCTGCATAGAGGGTAGTAGACTTGTTCCACGTACGAGGCGGAACGGCTGGCCGCTCTGTGAACTTCTTTCCTTTCGCCTGCGCTTTCTCGCGTCGAGCCCGCCACTTCTTTAGATGGGCGAAGAAGGAGCGTGCTGAGCCAAGGGCGGCATGAATAGCCGCACGGCGAAACATAGCAGGCACATGTTCAGCAACCTCGGAGAGCGGCATAACAGGTGTCGGATTCTCCTTTGTGGCATGGGTGAGGGTTTCCAGGGCTGTGAGCGCCTCTTTGTTGGAGAGATCGAGCACGCCCTCATGGGCCTGGATCACCTCAAAGTAGAAGGCTGCAATCTGATTGAAGAGGGTTTGAGTGGCTGCAAACCACGCCGCATGATGCGGGGAATAGTTCAACCCCTGCCTGATCGTCGTGGTTGCCTTTGCCATGCCTGGTTAGTCCTTTCTTAGCTCTTTCTTCTTTGGGATATAGCCTTCTTCTTTTGCGGCTTTTCGGATGAGGAAACGGATGACACTTGACTCATTATCAAGCCCATATCGCTCTTGAAGAAAACGTGCCATCTGCCTATCCTCATCTTCAAGATACATATTGATGCGTTTCTTCATACAGACATTATACAGCTATTGTCTGTATCTATCAAGGGGCAAGGGCTAAAGCCAAGATCGCCTCACTGCTGGGGCTAAAGCCCCGCAGCTTGCGGCGGGCTGAAGCCCTTTTCTGTCAATAGCGTATCTGGTCGATACCTGAGCGCTTCGTTGATATCGCGTAAAACAGGAATGCCCTTGCCAAAGGAGGCTCCAAGGGCTTGTGAAACATCCATCCCCGCTTTGGTACTATCGATGACGGCGACCATTGTATCTTTGCCTTAGCGGATGACCCCGATGCCTGTTTTGCCGTCGTGCCATTCAAAGGCTCCCTCCGCCAATATCACTATGCGTTGCTTGATGTTGCTCCTTCGTGAGATGTATGGAAGTGTGCTACATTGTGCTTCCAATTATACAACCTGAGAGTGCAGGGATACGTTCTTTTGCTATGCAAGCACCCCTGCTGCTGCAACAGTTCCAGGTGATCTTGTCGCAAGCGCTTCTTCTCTTGCAGCAAGCTCATATGCTCGCTCAGCAAGCTGTTTTCGTGCCTCGGGGAGCACTTCTTCTTCGGATGTCATCGTGCTACTGGCTCGACTTTGAGCTTACCAGTTCTCTCTTCTCTTGCTGAGCTCCTCGTG
>CATPCK010000119.1 GCA_955652655.1 uncultured Ktedonobacteraceae bacterium
CTTCCGCAACATCGTCGATGAAAGCGTACTCCAGCTTGTGGAGATACGAGGCACACGCGATCACCAGGATATTCCCTGGGCCGAAAGCCTGCGTCAGATACAGGCCCTCACCAACGAGATACTGCCCACGCTCATCGAAGCCGCTCTACCTTCACAGTCAACCGTACAAGTCCAATCTAACAGCTAAAGAGTCAATGCGTACCCAATACGACATATTGTGCAAATATACTTACTTATGTTATTGTTGTATAGAAACATTGGCACAACAACCAGAGAGTTATGGCAATGCCAGCAGATCTCCCAAATGCCGGTAATAATGACAATACAGACGAAACCGCGGGCATATCTGTGTCCGGGCCCGACCCTATCGCTATGCATGAAACACCTGCTGTGACAGATGAAGAGCATAACGCGACATCGGACCCGCAAACACCGACAGGCATCATACTATCGCCCCGGCAGCAAAGGGCCCTGAACTACCTCGCGCGCAGGCACATGCGTGGTGCCAACATAGCCAAAAGACAAACTTACGCCGACCTGTTGGAAACCAGATACAACGAACAGCGAGAGTCATCAGCAGACCCCCATACACCCATCCCTGCACTCCTAAAATCAGAACTTACCGAGGCCTCTCCCGAGGAAATCCATCCGGGCCAGCCTCTGATGTCACCATGGAACGGGGGGCCGACACGCGACATACTCAAACACAACAATAACAACAAGCATAATGACCCCGCCACGCTACAAGAAGAGGACGAGCAGCCTTCAATTGAGGTGCTTGCCGAAGACACGCAGGGCTTCTTTGAAATCCCGCTCTCGGAGATAATCATTTTACCCACGTTGGACGAATTAGCTCTCTTAACGGATTTTCCTGAAAGTACGCAACGTACCCAACCCTTGATAGAAAAACCCACCTCCACTGTAAAGGCACCCGTTTCCAGGCCGCTGGCGCCACGGAATGCCGGTGCTGTCCTGCCAGTCCCAGCCAGAACCATTCGATCCAGGTCAGCAGCGCAAAAAGTGGGGCGGCGCAAGAAGATATTACGGCATCTCTCGCGCAAACACTTGCGCGCGGCTCGTGCTTCCGAATATCGCGCCAGCCGCCGGCTGTGGAGCGGGATCGGCACTATCTTCCTGGCCCTGCTCCTCATCTTTCTTTCAGTCGGCACGGCCGGCTCAATCGCTGTCTATCGCTTCTACTCCCAGACGCAGAATAAATATGAGCACCAGGTCATAACACTGCGCGACCTCATGCCGCGGGATAATCTCAAGATGTACGACAGCAAGGGTGTTCCGTTGATGCAAATGACCGATCAGGGCGTCCATACAAGCGTGTCGTTCGACGAAGTCACACCTGTTTTGATCAATGCCACTGTCGCCACCGAAGATAAGAACTTCTGGACCAACGACGGTATCGACATCCTGCGTATATTTCGTGCCGCTATGGACGACCTGCGCAGCGGACAGGTTGTAGAGGGTGGCAGCACGATCACCCAGCAGCTAATCAAGAATCTGGTTGTGGGGAACCAGGCCACCGTTATGCGCAAGCTCGAAGAGGTCGTGTTGACCCCGGAGATCAATAGCCTCTATACCAAACGCGACATCATGGAAATGTACCTTAACAGCATCTACTATGGTCACCAGGCGTATGGCATCGACGCCGCTGCCACCATGTACTTTGGCCTCGAGGATAAGCCAGGCAAACGCGCCGCGTCGCAACTCGACCTGGCGCAAGCCGCCATGCTTGCCGGCATTCCCAGCAATCCTTCGGCCTTTGACCCATTGCTCCATCCCAAAGCTGGTTTTCAACGTTTTCAGACCGTACTTGGTTTGATGGTAACGCAGCAATATATCACCAGGGTTGAAGCACTCGACGCCATGAAAGAAGCGCAAAGCCCGCACTTCTTTAAGACGGCTCCCAGCCTGCTCGACCGCGCGCCACATTTTGCCAATTTTGTGCTGGATCAGCTCGTGCAGATATTTGGACTCAAGAATCGCAGCCAGCTGTCGCGCTCTGGCATGATCGTCTCCACAACGCTGGATATCAACTTACAGGACAAGATACAGAAGATCGCCAGGAGGCACATAGCCGAGTTACGCGCCGCCCACCACCTGACCAACGCGGCAGAGGTGCTGATCGACTACCATAGCGGGGCCATTGTCTCCCTGCTCGGCAGTATTGACTACAACAACGCCGCCATCAATGGACAGTTCGATGTCGCGACCCAGGGGTACCGCCAGCCGGGTTCATCGTTCAAACCCTATGTTTATGTCACAGCCTTCAAGCAGGGAGCATCGCCCGCCCAGGCCATTGAAGATGTCCCTACGACCATCGCGAACCCTGGCGGAGATCCACCATTCTATTCACCGACAAACTATGACCTGAGCTTTCATGGGCATATGACCCTGCGCTGCGCGCTCCAGAACTCGCTCAATGTCCCGGCGGTACGGGTTTTAAAGCATGTAGGCGTCAGCGCAGCCATGCAAACCGCGAAAGAGATGGGCATCACCTCTTACGAAGGCACTCCCGGCTACTCGCTTGTGCTCGGTGGACTTGGCATACACCTCATCGACCACACCTCGGCGATGGGCACGTTCGCCAATGGTGGTGTACACGTTGGCTATTATGCCGTTAGCAAAGTGCTTTCAGGCACCGACCACAAGGTCATCTACCAGCATCAGAACGATGCTGGCAAGCAAGTCATCAGCCCTCAGTTAGCCTACATGATGACGAACGTCTTGAGCGACAACACCGCCCGCATCCCTGAATTTTTCGATTGTAATGTGCTGCAACTCTACTCTAAATCTCAGGGCAGTTGCTATAATGGCGACCGTGGCATCGTACGTCCCGCCGCCGCTAAGACCGGCACCACGCAGAATTTCCGCGATAACTGGACCGTCGGCTACACCACGGACTATGTCATGGGCGTTTGGGCAGGTAACGACGACAATACGCCTATGTACAACGTGACTGGCGTGCAGGGTGCCGCCCCCATCTGGCACGACTCAATGCTTGTAGCCGAACAAGGGCACCCTATTCGTGACTTTACCAATCCCGGTGGACTTGAACAGGCCACCGTCACCTAC
>CATPCK010000120.1 GCA_955652655.1 uncultured Ktedonobacteraceae bacterium
CTTCTCCTCGCCACTCCCGCCCCTACGGTTCGACCGTTCCTTTCTCGCTTCTCCCGCCCATGTTCGCTTCGGTTAATGCCTATTGGGCGCGACAATGAACTTTAACTAATTAACCCTGGTATGGATACGCTCATAGGACCCGGATTATTTTGTTAAACTTCATAATTGGGCCCCTACATTTTCCATTGAAATATACTTGACGCTTGTCAGCGTTTGGCCTATTCTATGGTTCAGGAAATATGCAAACACAAGATTTATTGCAGATAAAGGTATACCTTCTATGGTTGTCAAAAAAATATTGGGGTGGCTCCCCTATCTGGGCCTCATTTGTATGATGGGCCTGTTCAGCGCCTGTAGTACGGGTAGTAGCGCGCCTGCTACGCAGCAAACACCGGCATCTATCGCAGTGAATGTAAACGGTTTTGGCACAGCAGCCAACCACGTTCATTCCTTGCTTGCCCTGCCAAATCATGTGCTGGTGCTGGCGACTCATTACGGTTTGTTCCGGTCAGAGGATGACGGCGCTACGTGGATAAAGGTCGCGGCCGGCAATAACCAGCTCATGCAGGGGCTGATGACCTACTCGCTGGGCTACAGTCCAGTTAATCCACAGCGTATGTATGTATTAACGCAGGTCGCGGTAAACCCTCATACTGGAACACTAGGGCTCTATACAAGTGCTGACCAGGGAAAAACCTGGAAACTGGCAATTGCTACCGCGAGCATTACGCCTGGCGCCATCTACCTGGAAGAGCCGGGCAACGATACTCCTGACGAGATCTACATTTACCTGCCCGACCTGGGTGCGTTGGGGTTAAAGGTCAGCCTGGATGCCGGACAGCACTTTTCCAATACAGGAACATTACCCTTCGGAAATATTCTGGGATTGCTGGCGGTTCCTGGTGCGCATGGACAACTGCTGGCATATAGTGGTGATGGCCTGGCGCGCAGCAGCGACGGCGGCGCTCATTGGCAGGTCGTCAAGGGCATCAACGGCGGGATAGAGGATATGGCAACCGCCGGGCCTCATAGCCCTATCTACGCTTCAGGTGATGAAGGCATCTTCTCCTCGCTTGATGGAGGGAAAAGCTTTAAACTGGTGGCCCCGCAAATCAATTATGCCTCGCTGACCGTTTCGCCATTGGAATCGCGCTATGTTTATGGAAAGACCGGGCTTGCTGTCTATCAGAGTTCAAATGGTGGGCGCACGTGGAGCGCTCTACCGCACATCAGCGGCAACCTCGCCGTCCTGGCTGCTGACCCCAGCAACGTCTCAATGGTCTATCTTTCTCTCTCCTACCCTACAGCGGTCTACCAGTTACAGCAGAATCGCGCGGGCTGGCATTCGCTCACGCCGCAACCTTAGCAACGAAGGGTACTCAAACGATGATTCATATCTCAGGAAGCTATCGCATGCTGCGACTGCTGACCATTGTTTTGATGCTTGCTTTGCTTGCTCTTCTGGGGGTCTTTTCTTCACAAACGGCCAGCGCTGATGGAGGGGCGCCCAATCTCGCCTACGTTGCAGGTACAACGAAGGGAATCAGCACTATTGATATCGCACAACAAAAAGTCACCGGAACTTTTACAGTAGGTGGTGATCCACACTCAGTCATGCTCAGCCTGGATGGGCGATTTCTCTATGTCGCTCAACCCGCTTTGGGTCGTGTGACCATGCTGGCCGCCAGGACAGGCGCAAGCATTTGCAGCGTAAACCTGCCCGGTCAGCCATCACTCCTGGCTCTAGACCCAACCCCTAACGCGAATGTGCTGTATGAAGCCGGCAACGGAGATGATAGTGTGAGAGTGATCGACTCCACCAACTGCGCGATCAAACTTACCTTACAGACAGGGAACCCGGTCTACGGGTTGGCGGTAGCTGTCATCAGTTCAGGCTCATCTGGGAGCAGCAGCCAGATCTGGGTCTCGGGTACTGACACGGTGACCATCTTTGACGCGACAGGTAAGCGCCTTGGCACTGTCCCCATCCCTGGCGGGCCGCAGTACATCAACGTTCCCCTGGGGACTATGACGTATGTCACTACACGCTCGGGAGCAGTTGACGCCATAGACATCTTCTCTCACAAGGTCTTTCCGCTGATCAGTGGCGGGAAATATGGTCCGATGGATTATGATGCGATCACCGGAGATGTGTATGTACCTGACCAGATGCACAAACAGCTTGTCGTACTCACTCCCCTTAGTTCGGGCGGCAATCCGCTGCCACCTGAGCCTAATCATACCTATAATTTCGGCGTTGCACCGCAGTCGGTGGCGATCACCAGCGATGGGCAACTGGGCTTCGTAGCGTTGAGCGGGGGGAATGTCGCTATGCTCGATGTGCCTGGGAAGCAAATCGTCAATACGATCTTTGTTGGTGGGAACCCTCACTTTATCGTTACCGGCCTCTACCCGCCGGTGGTTGGCACCACTCCACAGCAGACAGCCGTGTGGGGCACGGTCATCAACGTCCTGGCCTATGTCTTCGTGATTGCGCTCTTCATCGTGCCTCTCCTGATTTTCAGGAGGTATAGTCGCGTTGGTGGCCACAATAGTGGTGGTAAGGATAAGAAGTAAGATGATTTATTCTCTTGTGGTTATTTCTAAGATTTCGGGGGTTCTGGCGAGCATGCGGGGCGCAACCAGCCAGGTCACCAGCTGGTGAAAGACGATACCGTAGAGCAGGGCGGCAGGAATTGAGAAGACCCAGACCCACTGCACGTGAAAGTACAGGGGTAAGAACAACGCCACTATGACGGGGGACAATACTACCAGCGTCACCCCTAACATCAGGAGCGACAGCAGTCCACGTATGCATCCAGCATTACCACTCGAGGAGCCCGTGGCCTGAAAGCCGCGCTGCATCTGGCGCATGCGCTGTGGCAGAAAGACCGATGATACGTTGCCACAGCCAATGACTACTCCAATACCGGCCAGGCCCATAGTCAGAACGGGCAGCACAAATTGCCAACTATGCGATAGCGCAGCGCTTGCCAGTGAGAGTAAGAACAATTCTACGATGCCAATAACTGCCACCGCTAGATTTTTCCCGAGGAGAATACGGCGTGGCTCAACCGGGAACAAAAAGAGCGTTGTCAGGCTCTGCCTCTCCATGCCCAGTGTGTTGTACGAAAGGGTAAAGACAGAGAAAAAGACTGCGAGCGGAGCAGAAAACGAAAGCAATCCCAGGCTGTTAAAAGATCCGCCTGGATTCAGGAACGGTCCAGCCAGAAAGATGATGACGATGTAGAGCGATGACAGCAGCGTGGTCTTTAATTGAGGATCGCGCCAGAAGTACTTCCACTCTTTGACGGCGATAGCAAAGACCTGCGTGAAGCCAACGCGCTCCAGGATGCCTCCACTTGCTACCCGGGGACGCGCGACATTGGCGGCCCCGACCGCTACCGTTCTGGTGGCTTTACACTGGCGAGCACGCACAGCGCCACCAACTTCGGGTGTGCTCAGGCTTCGTTCGAGGACACGCGCCCACAGGTAGAGTACAAGGACGGCTACGATGAGTGAAACGCCCAACCAGGCGAAACTTGCTCCCCAGTTGCCCAGCGAGGCCTGTTGAATGGCGCTGGCCGTCATGCCTGGAGGTGTCCACTGCAGGTAAAGCGAGAATCTTGCTCGCTCTATATTTGTCACAAAATCGCCTGTGCCTATTCCGCGCAACAGTAGTTGCTGGATGAGGTAGCACGACATGGAAAAGAGCGCGATCAGGATGATACTCAGGTCGCGGAAACGACGGCTCTGTAAGGTGCTCATCAATGCGGCCAGTACCAGCTGACTTATACCGACTACCTGCACATAAAAGATGAGCACAGCCACAAGGGTGAGTAGAGCAGCGGGCAGAGAAATTGCCCAACCTGCCACCACCGCAATAAAGACCAGGATAAGCCCAAACATAGGGATGTCCAGCAGGGTTGAGAAGAGCAGGCTGACCATCAGTTCAGAGCGTGTGAGGGGGAACAGCAGCAACTTGGAGACATCCAGGCCCTCGTTGACGGTAAACTCGAGCAGAGGTAGTGCCATCCACAAAAGATAGATGACTGTCAGTACCAGAAACAATATCTCCGCGTTGGCTGGAACCGGAAGGAAACGATAGGCGAAGAAGGTGGCAAGGGCAATTCCTCCTAAAAGAGGGAGTCCAAATACGACCATAAAAATGGTCGAGATGATGCGCGATTTGTCACGCGTAAAGCCGCGCAGGAAGAGCTTCCAGCGCAGCCAGAAAAGCCAGCGTATTTTGTCAGGATGAATGACCAGCATACTTTTCCCCCTTTGCTCCCTACTCCAACCAGCTCAGATTCTGGTGCTCGCTGCGAGCGCCAACAATATTAAGAAAGAGGTCTTCCAGGGTGGCATCCTTCTCCTCGCCGCTGGCGCGCTCACGCAGCTCTTGCAGCGTGCCCTCCGCCACCAGCGTTCCTTGATTGATGATGCCGACACGCGTGCAAAGTCGCTCGACAACCTCCATGATATGGGAAGAGAAAAAGACGGTGGAACCATGCTGCGTGAGTTCGCGCAAGATATCGCGAATGACACGCGAGCTGATGGGGTCGATACCTTCAAAGGGCTCATCCAGAAAAATGACCTCGGGACGGTGGATAAGAGCAGCCGCGAGGGCGACCTTCTTGCGCATGCCAACAGAATAATCGACAATCAGCTTGTCAGCGTCGTCGATCAGCGTCAACACCTGCAAGAGCTCTTCCGCCCTGCGCCGGATGTCCCCCTCGGGAACGCCGTACATGTGACCGGCAAAGACGAGGAATTCTCTGCCACTCAAGCGTTCATAGATATTCAGAAACTCCGGGAGCACGCCCATCAAGGAGCGTGCCTGGAGTGGGTTCTTCCACACATCGACGCCGCCTACCCAGACGGAGCCAGAGGTAGGGCGTAGCAGGCCGACCATCATTTTAATCGTGGTGCTTTTCCCCGCGCCGTTTGGTCCCAGGAAGCCGAAAAACTCACCCCGTTGTACGGTCAAATTCAGGTGATTGACCGCCATTTTCTGACCGAAAACACGAACCAGATCGTGCGCCACAACCGCGGGCGCGTTACTGCCGTTTGCTTCCATATAAGGATGTTGTAGGGCCTGATTTGTTGTGGCCGACGTATTGGTCTCCCCTGGAAATGTGGTCATATGCTTTCTTCTTCCTTGAATACACTAGCTATTTGCTCATGAGATATAACTATTTGCTATAGCAAGCATAACATCAGGGATTTGGTCCTGTCAAGTTGACTATAATGAAGGGCGAGGAAGAAACATTGCTCAAGGCAGTAATACCTGCTATACTTTTCAACTGGTTGATACTCGCTGACACTGTTGTTGAGGAACAGAAGGTATGTTACCATGCGTACATTCCGGGGAACGGTAAGTCAATCGGCAAAAACTGAAGATGGTTCATCTTTACTTCAGAGTGATCTCCGGTAAGGAGGAACATTATGTCTAGGAAGTATGGGGGACGTATTTTTCCCTTATTGTTAGTACTGAGTATAATGTTCTCGGCTTGCGGCTCAACTTCAACGACGACGTTTGGCAGCAAAAGTGGCCCAACCACGATACAGCTATTTTTTCACTCCGGCCAGGGACCTGAGCGTGACGCACTCAATGCCACTCTCAAGGCTTTCAGTGACAGGAACCCGGATATAACGGTCGAGGCGGTGCAATTGCCCGAGGGTCGCTACACCGACCAGGTGAACATCGCCGCACTGGCCCGTAGTCTCCCTTGCCTGCTCGATTTCGACGGTCCGACCTTGTATAACTACGCCTGGTCCGGGTACCTCATTCCACTCGACAAGTATGTGTCCCCTGAGATGAAAGCTGACTTTCTGCCATCGATCATCAAGCAGGGCACATACAATCATCACCTGTACAGCCTGGGTCAGTTTGATTCCGGTCTTGGCTTCTACGCTAACAAGCAGTATCTGAGCGAGGCAGGCGTGCGCATCCCCACTATCGACAACCCCTGGACGTTGACTGAATTCAACGAAGTATTGGCCAAGCTGAAGAACGTGCCAGGCGTGCAGTTTCCGCTGGACTTAAAGATGAGTACTAGCGGCGAGTGGTTCACCTATGGCTTCTCTCCTTTTGTTGAGTCCTTCGGGGGGGATCTGATTAACCGCAGCAACTACCAGTCGGCAAATGGGGTGTTGAACGGCCCCGACACAGTGGCTGCGATGACCTGGTTCCAGGGCCTCTTCAGGCATGGCTACAGCAATCCCTGGCCAGCCGGCGACATCGATTTCACGTCTAGCAAGTCCGCGCTGAGTTGGGTCGGCCACTGGGTCTATGCAGATTACAGCAAGGCGTTGGGAGACAACCTGCTTGTGCTGCCAGCACCGAACCTGGGCAAGGGTGCAAAAACTGGCATGGGATCATGGAACTGGGGGATCACCTCGTCCTGCAAAACCCCTGATGCGGCCTGGAAAGTGTTGAATTTCATCCTGTCGCCCAATGAGATAGCGCGTATGACCAACGCGAATGGGGCTGTGCCTGCACGCAAATCGGCTATTGCCCAGTCCGAGCTGTATGCGCCGAACGGCCCGCTCCACGTGTTCGTACAGCAACTCCAAATGGGTATCGCGGAGCCGCGCCCGATCACTCCAGGCTATCCCACTATTACCTCTGCTTTTGCTGAGGCGGTGGTTAATATCGCCGCTGGTGCCGACGTGAAGGAGGAGCTGGACAAAGCGGTTCAAAAGATAGACCAGGACATCAAAGACAATCAGGGCTATCCAACCAGGCAGTAGGGCGACCTTTGTGGTCACTGATCCTGATCATTTCCTGGTCAGGGAACATCTGCCCTCGACACCATTTTATGCACAAGAGGAAACCTATGAGCATACCGATGCGTACCACGACTAGCACAATTGCGACTCCTAAAAAGCCTAGCTGGCATCGTAAGGAATATTATACCGCCTGGGTGTATACCGCACCTGCTCTGATTCTGCTGCTGATCTTCCTGATCATCCCCTTCTTTATAGCAATCTACTTTTCGTTCACCAATGAGCGATTAGTTTCAGGATCACTGCCCACGTATTTCGTGGGGCTGGGTAACTTCAAACAGATGTTGGAAGACGGTTCACTCCACAGGGCCCTACTGAACAACTCCTTATTCGGGTTGATTGTGGTACCTGTTCAGACCAGCCTGGCTCTCTTCCTGGCGATCTTGATCAACCGGAAGTTCCGCGGCGTTGCCGTGTTCCGAACGATTTACTTCAGTCCAGTAGTCGCCCCCCTGGTGGTCGTGGCGGTGGTCTGGTCATTTCTCTACAATCCAGGCCAGGGGCTGATCAACGAGTTCATCAAGGCGATCAGCTTCGGACACCTGGGGCCCTACGACTGGCTTAGTAATCCAGGACTGGCGCTACCGGCAATCATGCTTTTGTCGATTTGGCAGGGCGTCGGTTTCCAGATGGTCGTCTACCTGGTGGGGTTGCAGGGGATCCCAGAGTCGCTGTACGAGGCTGCCAGGGTCGATGGCGCGGGAAGCTGGCAAAAGTTCTGGCACATCACCCTCCCCCAGTTGCGCAATACCACTATTTTCGTGCTGATCGCAACCACTATTCTGTCATTTAAACTCTATACGCAGGTAGAGGTCATGACTCAAGGCGGCCCAGAGAACGCAACAGCGACCGTAGTGTGGTATATGGTGCATGAGAGCATTCACAACGTGCGAGTCGGCTATGCTTCGGCTGTCGCGGTGGTCTTCTTTCTCATTGTTCTCATGAGGGTGATTCCGGTCCTGCGGAGCGTCATCGTGACTGAAGAAAGAGAGATGTAATCCATGGCACTTACCACAGAAAAAAATGTGAGAGCTTCCGTCACACCCACCCAAAAAGCGTCACAGAGGTCTCTGTCCTCTGGCCGAAAATACGCCTGGCTGACACTCAACTACCTCTTGATGATCCTGCTGGCGATCTTTTTTCTGTTCCCAACGGTGTTTATGATGGTTTCTTCATTGAAAGCCAATGAGAACCAGCTCCTGCAAGATTTGAGTACCGTGAATGCCTTTATCCCCTATGGCGACATCTCGCTGCAGAACTATAGCGATGCCTTCCACCGGCTCCCTTTCGGTCTCTATATGTTCAACTCGGCGTTGATAGTCACCTGCATCGTCGCGCTGGGCCTGGTGGTCAACAGCCTGATCGCCTACGCACTTGCACGTATACCGTTCCCTGGCCGCAAGCTCATCGTAGTCGTGATCGTGGCGTTGATCGTCATCCCGTTCGAGTCGGTGGTCGTGCCGCTCCTGCTGATGGTCAACCAGTTTCCCTGGTTCGGTGGCTCTACTACCTGGATAGACAGCTACCAGGTTCAGATCATCCCGTTCATCGCAGATGCGTTCTCCGTTTTCCTCTTCTACCAGTTCTTCCTTGACATTCCGAAGGCTTACGAGGAGGCGGCTCTCGTTGACGGAGCCAGTCGGTGGCGCATCTACTGGCAGTTAGTTGTCCCGCTTTCCCGCCCGGTCTTTGCCACCGTTGCGATCTGGCAGGTTCTCACCCACCTGGGCGACTTCCTGTGGCCGCTGCTGGTTACCCGTGGCGATACATATCGACCGCTGATGGTGGGGATGGATGTCTTCTTTGGCCAGTCTCCCCTGCGTTGGGGCGACATCATGGCCTTCGCCAGTATGATCATCTTACCTGTATTGATCGCGTTCCTGCTATTCCAGAAGTGGTTCTTGCGGTCGGTCGCTACAACCGGTATTATTGGATGAGTGGTCAACTTTCCCTTCGCAGGCTAGTTCATCCATTCGCCGGGGGCATTACTGCGTACACGCACACCACCATCGCGCTCTTTAATCACTTTTGCGTCCTGGGCCATCCTGGCGCGAAGCTCCGAGGCGGAGGTGCGGTGCCAGTATCCTACGGGGAATAGGCCAATACCGATGGCGATTGCTGCTCCGATTTCAGCGCGATTGAATACCAGATGCGGCGGGAGGTGATAAGGGACGGTATGTATGATCCCTATGCGCAACAGGAGCGCGAAAAGAAAGATGCCTAGTTCCAGCAGAGCTACCAGTAAGTAGGATAACTCTTCTATCTTACGTCTTTTGCGAAAGAGGTATACGAATACGATATTCAGTACGCATAAGAAACCTGTTATGCCGAAGGTTAACGGGAAAATGATGTTATTTATATTCAAGCTTTAGTGCCTCCACCAGGTGCCCTCAGGGGGCTTCAATAAGTTAATGATACGTTAGCTGAAGGTTTGAGAAGGCAACTTCGGTACCTTTTAAATTCACCAGCATCCCTATTTGGCCGCCGCTAATCGAGTTATCCTGGGCTGATCCTACTTTGTTGCGGTTTACCCAGAAGTTGAAGTACTTACCATCGACTGTCACTTTGAACGTGTTGCTATTTTTGGCGCCCTGTCCCTGGTGGAATTCACCACCGAAGTTATGTTGCCAGATCGTGGTGTAGGGAGATTGTCCTCTACTACTGTCGTATTTCAAGAACTGGTACATCCCTCCCTTGTTATTCACGACTTCAAAGCTATAGAACGTGATCACCGTTTTGCCATTATTGACGTGTGTGTTCAAGAAGAAAATCATGCCGAATGAGTTATTGATGGAGGTGTCGTCCCCTTTTATCTCCTCCATTGTCAAACTATATGCCAGTGGCCTGCTTAGCATGACATCGGGCAGCAGCGCGGGGGCACTTCGCGTGGCGTCATTATCCGCGACATGATATGCGCTATCCTTGAACACGTAGGTTTTATTACCCTGGGCAGAAACAGGCCAGTTGTGGATATTCTGCAGCAGCGAGTCCGTTAAAATGTAGTTCGCATTCGCTGCGGTCGTAGCCTGGGCAGCAGCAATGGCCTGCCAGTTCGGTTTCAGGTTTTCGGTAACGACGCTACTCTTCGATCTTGATGTTGGACTCGCGTGAAAGTACCAAAATATCCCCGAACTGGCCAATATGATGAGGAAGGCGAGCAGTGGCGCCCAGAACTTCTTCAGCAAATTTACATGCTGTGGCGTCCAGAACTTCTTCAGCACATTTACATACTGTGGTGCCGACGGATCACTTATCGGCTTGCTTGATGACTCTTCGGGCTTCTCTGTACCCGGAGACACGGGCAAAAAGCCGGTGACATAGCGACCAGGCTGACCGGCAACGGGTACCTGAACTACTTTTACAGCACCGGTCAGCTTCATAGTGCCGTTAGCTCCCATTTCGCCGGGGATTGTCAGTGCCCCGGTCGTACTGTTGGCCTGTAAGGGAGGGATTGGATTGGTAATTGGCAGTGCTCCAGTAGTCGGCTGCTCAGTGTTTGACCCGGTCAGTGGTTTTGTCAGGTTTGGAGCGACGCCAGCTGAGGCCGAGGGTGAAACCTGTTTGGGAGCCGACGTTGAAGATTGAAACGGCGCAAAGGAAGAACCCGGCATCTCAGAACCATTGATTGGCAGCAGACTTCTGGATTTGAGACCAAGGCGCGGACGCGTTGTCGGAAGAGGAGTTTCAGGGATATCGGACACATCAGGGGCTTTTTTCTCCGGTTCATGCGCGTCTACAGGAGCCAGGTTATTGGACGGCCGGAACGCGGCTAAACCTTCTGCTGTGAGAAGCCCTGTTGATTTGCTGCTATGCTGATCGCTTGCGACAGGTCTGGCCTGCTCTTCCTCTCTGGCGGGCTGCTGCCAGACTGGATCAAAAAGCCCACGTTTTCTTGGCATGGAGAGGGGGGCAGCGGTGGCATTGGCCGTGCTAGCAATCGTACTAGAGGAAGGCGCAGCGAACGAACCGGCCGCGGCTGAGGCTACACGGAATGCTCTTGCGAAATCTTGAGCACTGGCTTGCCGATCAAGCGAACGCTTGGCAAGGGCCTGCAGCATCACCTGTTCCGCAGCTTGCGATAAGTCGTTACGCAAGAGGCGAGGTGAGGGTGGCGGCGCCTGTAACACTTGCGTGGCGATCTGCTGTGGCGTCCCTGCTTGAAAGGGCGTCTTGCCTGTCACCAGCTGGTAGAGTATTACACCTAGCGAATACAGGTCTGTACGTGCGTCAACTACGTCTCCCATTATCTGTTCCGGGGCCATATAGTCTAGCGAGCCAACGGGCGTACCTGCTCTCAGCAAACGCATCTGTGAAGTCTGCCGTTCAATGACTATCTTCATCAACCCGAAACCGCTCAGCAGCAAACGCTTATCGTTCGTCAAAAAAACGTTGCCGGGCTTGAGGTTCAAGTGGAGAATCTCCTGTTGATGGGCATAATCCAGGGCGTTTGATAGCTGGTCAAGGTAGTTGGCGACAACCGAGAGTGGCAGTTGTCCCTGCCGTTCTATTACGCTCTGGAGCGTCCCTCCGCCAACATATGGCATTACTATGTAAGCCATGCCATCGTGTTTACCGTAGTCTAATACCGGGAGAATGTTCTGGTGTTCCAGCGAGGATACAACATTGATCTCTTTGTGGAACCTTTCCAGGAAAGCTGCCCTTTGACCGGGCGCCTGTGTTGCTGCTGGTGATAGGACTCTTACCGCTACCTGTGGAGCGGTTGGCGATTGCTGCGCCAGAAATACAACACCTAACTCCCCCTGACTGATAACTTTTTGGAGTGTCACGGTCCCTAACACCGTGCCTATCAATGTTTGTGCATTTATCACTGGTATACCTCTACTCCTCAGTTACGCGTAATCAACATGTTCGAGAAAGCCACTTCAGTTCCCTTCAAATTCACTAACATTCCCAAGCTGCCACTTTTGAGAGAGCCATCACGGAAGTTCTTTATCTGCTTCCCATTGACGGTAAAGGTAAAGGTTGAGCCATTCTGGTAGATTCTAAACGTGTTGATTTTTCCCTGTCCTTGTCCCTGGTGATACTCACCACCGAAGGGCTGCGACCAGAGTTGGGTCCAATATTTATTGGGGTTCCCCTGGCTATCATCGTACTTGTAGAACCTGTAATCCCCACCTTTAATATTGAGCACTTCAAAACTATAGAACGTAGTAAAGGCTTTTCCGCTCTTGGTTTGCTGGCTAAAGCGAATGATCATCCCAAAGGAGTTATTGTTGGAGGTATTATCCCCTTTTACCTGCCACATCGATAATGAATAGGCATTGGGGACAGTAAAAGATTGCTGCGGCAAGACGACAGCAACGGCGTTGCCATCAGTATTGAGAATATGGTAGGCCCCACCGGTGAAGAACTCATTTTTGCCCACAGGAAAGTTATGGATATTCTGGCTTAAAGGATCAGAAAGTATTTTATTCGCATCAGCCGTGGCCTGCGCTTGCGCGCTTGCCGTCGCCATCGCATTTGGTGTAGCAGCAGTCGCAGGGCCGAGATGTACCGCCGTTTGATTCTGGTGCGCGCGGAAATACCAGAAGGATGCAGCAGCGCCAGATATCACCAGTACCGCCAGTACCGCGAGCATAATGGAAAACAAAGGGTTTTTCCACTTGCGCTTCTCTTTCTCAAGTGTATCTTCCTGCTCTTGCGTTTGAGGAATCACCGGCAACAAGCCGGTCACGTAGCGGCCCGGTTGGCCAGCAACGGGCATCTGTACAAGTTTGACAGGGCCGGTCAGTTTCATCGTACTGGCGCTTCCCTGTTCACTACCAGGCACCATGAGCGACCCGGTAGTGTTGGTGGCATTGAGCGCGGGAGATAATTGGCTCAAGCCTGTTGGCATGGGAATGGGCTGCCAAGTTGAAAATGCATCTGTAGCATCGGAGGGAGAGACATTATTTGCTGGCGTGGCTGGCAGATGACCCGTTCCACCTACTTTAGGAAACATACCTGTGCGGGAGAGCAGCCCCGACGAACGGGGGGTATCGACACTCGCCGCCGGTATCACACCACCTGGTTGTACTGCACTTAGACCATTGAGTGGCTGGGGCACGGGTACGCTTCCGGTCAAGCCTTTCTGCCAGGTTGGATCAAAAAGTCCTCGTTGCGCGACGAGGCGTCCAGAGGTAGAGGTACCCATAGAAAGTGAGTTCGACGGGGCATTACCAAGGAACACGCCGCTGATATTTAGCGTATTACGGAAAGCCTCGGCAAATTCATAACCAAAGGCATAGCGATCGTCGGGGGACTTCGACATGGCTCGCTGGAGCACCTGCTCTGCCGCGATAGGAAGATCTGGTCGGAGTAATCGGGGTGACGGTGGAGGAGATTGTAACTGCTGCGCCGCAATCTGCATTGGTGTCTCTCCATGGAAAGGAGTTGTTCCTGTGATCATCTGATAGAGAATGACACCCAGGGAATATAAATCCGAACGTCCATCCACCACATGGCCGACTACCTGTTCTGGGGACATGTAGTCTGGTGTTCCCACGGGAGCACCTGCCCCGGTCAAGCGGGCATGTGGATTTGGCCCCTCAGCGATGATTTTCACCAGGCCAAAATCGGTCAATACTAAGCGCCCTTCGATTGTCATCAAAATATTGGCAGGTTTGATATCCCGGTGAATGACGCCTCGTTCATGGGCAAAATCCAGGGCCGCGGCCATCTGTTCCAGGTAGTTCAAGGCTACCGGTAATGCCAGTTGCCCTTCCCTCTCCATAACATCGCGCAGTGTGCCACCACTGATGTACGGTACTACCAGGTAAGCCAGCCCATCTCGCTCGCCGTATTCATGCACAGGTAGAATATTTGGATGCTCCAAAGAGGCGGCGGCGTCGGTTTCCCGGCGGAACCTTTCCAGAAAAGCCGCCCGCTGATGGGCTGTCAGTGACGCTGCCGGCAAGAGCACTTTTACCGCTACTTGCCGACGAGGGCGCGATTGTTGTGCCAGGTATACGGCTCCCATGCCTCCTTGCCCAATAACTTCCTGGAGTGTACAGGTTCCAAGCGCCTTACCAATCAATGCTTCTGCATTCATCAAAGCTCTACCTCTTCTTGCTTATTGAAGTTTTGTATCCACCCATACCCCTCTGCCCACAACTGCCTAAAACCGTTTGAAAGAGCAGCTTTCTCATGTACATCTTATTCAACTTGCGCAATTATGACAATCTGTCACGCTTGCGAACATGACCATAGTACCTTGAAACTGTACTTTATAATCTACGATTGACGAAAAAGTATGCGCTTTAGGAGGCATCATTGATACCACGGAACGCTCATCTCTGGAAATCTTTCCCATTTTTGGCTCGTCACGTTCCTGGGATGGCAAGTCACACGAGCAAAAGAAAGGCACCTGGTACGTGTCTATGTGTAGCATTGTATACTCTTATTTCGAGAAAGGGCACGCATCTATGCGCATCTCTCCTTCTGCACACAGTGGCATGACAAACATGCCTGAGCAGGTCGCAACGCAGGCTCCCCCGGTCACTTTGAGCGAGGGCAGTCTTTTCATGCTCGCTCTGGTCCGCCTGTTCGTTGGCCTACTGTGGTTCCAACAACTGTTTTGGAAGTTACCTCCCAGCTTTGCCGGGCTCCATCGCTATGTCATGAAGGAAGGCCAGTACACGTTCTTGCCTGGCTATGCTTTTATTATCCAGCACATCTTTTTGCCCAACTTCCTCCTGCTTGGCGCGTTCACCTGGACTGCCGAACTGGTGGTTGCACTCAGTTTGCTTTTTGGTCTCTTTTCTCGTTTTGGCGCGTTGCTTGCCACGTTGCTCGCGCTGCAATTATATGTAGGGCTGGCCTACGCGCCAGGCGAGTGGTACTGGACGTATGGCATGCTGATCTTGCTTGGTCTCGTGCTCGCAGCCATTCCCGCGGGACGACGCCTGGGTATAGACCAATGGCTTGCTCCACGCCTGGAGCGTGCGGGAGAGACCAGCCGCCTCGCACGGGTTATGCGGTGGTTCGTGTGATACGATGAAAGGGCAAGGAAACAGGCGATGATGAGTACGATTCGTCAAGGGCTAATCGCTGGGCTGTGTGCCGGGTTCCTCGCCGCTTTGCTGTTTGTTGTGGACTATGGCCCTGCTAACAGCTTGCATGGGGTCGCACGTTGGCTGGCGCTGGATAGCCAGGGAGCGGGAAGGTTCGTGGGCTTCCTGCTGATGCTGATGCTCGGCGCAGTATTTGGGGTGCTCTTTGGTGTGTTGGGGGGAAGACGGCAAGCAACACTGGGACGTGCACTGGGTATGGGCTTGCTCATGGGCGTCACCTGGTGGGCTGTGGTCGTCTTTGCGCTGGGGACCGTAATCAATCACCTGCGGTTTGATTTCGGGTCCTGGCTCTTTTCCTTCATCCCATTGTTGGTCTATGGATTGCTCCTGGGCAGTCTCTCGTTCCAATGGAGGAAGCAGCACGCATGAACGCTCTCGCTCATGACTTTGGAGAGGTGCCCATTCTGGCACACAAACACTATGAGGCCCCGTCGGTCTTTACGCCGGAGAACTTGCTGCGCGAGGCACGACGGCAAAAAGGACTCTCTGTGGGCACCATTCCAGCGGTCTGCGTGTTTGACCCTGACGGCGACCTGGTTGATTACCTTCATACTACCGACCGCTCTCACCGCCATCCAACCTGGGCATGCTATCACACTGTGCTTGAGACATTCGTGCAGGGCGAGATCGAGTATGGAATCGTTGGTCGCGTGGTGGGTGCTCCATTTGCGGTGCTGGTCGCCGAGGAATTGTTTGCATCCGGGTGCCAGTTGCTCATCAGTATCACCTCAGCCGGGCAAATCATCTCGATGGACCATCCGCCCTATGTCGTGTTGATCGAGCAAGCGCTGCGTGATGAGGGAACGAGCTATCATTATCTGCCACCTTCGCCCTACAGTCATCTCGCCCCGGCTCTCAAAGAGATGATCTGCTCGACCTGGGATCACACCTGCGTACCCCTTTATACTGGAGCCAGTTGGACGACGGATGCGCCATTCCGAGAAACAGAGGAGGCCATTGCGGCATGTCGAGCAAAGGACATTTTGGCGGTGGAAATGGAGGCAGCTGCCTTGTATGCTATGGCGAATGCCAGGCAGAAAGACATCATCTGTTTTGCTCATGTGACCAATCAAATGGGACAGACCGAGGGGGACTTTGAAAAGGGGCAGGCGCAGGGAAGCATGACTGCCCTGCAGGTGCTGCTTCAGACGGTGAAGGCCTGGCAAGCGGATGAACGTTCTCGAGGAGGAGAAAAACGTCACCTATGAGGACGTATTACACGCAAAAGGTGGAGACAGCAGGATCGATAGCTCATCCCCACCACGGGCGACCACAAGGGTCCCCTCCCCGCTCCACACCTCTCCCGCCCCTACGGTTCCTCCGTTGCTTTCTCGCTTGTTCCGCCCACGTTCGCTCAGGTTGGTGCCTCAGGAGCAATGATGAAGATGAAGAAAATAATGTGAGATATGAGGTAAGACATAGGAGATGCTGTATCCGTATGGTACACCTTATACGTGGTACAAGCAGAGTGTATTTCGCTCGCGACCTAAACAGCTTGCTTCTATTTTTGAGGTGAATCCATGAACAATCAAACACAACCTATAGATTCGAAGCTTTGCTCTCAATGTGGTGGAGAGTGTATCGCCTTTGCAATGGGCAGCAAACCCTTTGGACGGGTAAAGAGTGCTCTTGATCAGCAACAGCAGTTTTTGCCAATGGATGCGTTGATTTGTACATGCTGTGGGCACACAACTTTCTATACAAGAGAACCCGAAAAACTGCGGGCGCAATAGCTTTTGGGTACAACAGTTCGCTGACCTGAAAACCGGTGTCGATGTGCCAGATTATTTACTCCAGGGTGTCGATATCTTCTTCGGCGTCGAGGGGGATTTCTTCGTCGCCGATTTGGATCGCCATCGAGGGAACCGTGCGGCTCTGGACAATAATCCCGTGCAATAGAGAGGTGGAAGCTTGCGCCAGCATTGGTCGCAGGCGTTCCATACGTTCACGCTGGATCACCAATTGTCCGGCGCGATTCCTGGCGTTGGCGGCGGCAGAGCGCTCGTTAGCTACGCCTTCGGTCAATACTGGCGAGTCCTGCTCCCAAACATCACGAGCGTCGAGCACCTGGCCTACGGCAGATTGCACCTGTTGCAATAGATCTATGGTTTGATTGAGCAACATTAAGAGATCACCTTCGGCGAGGTCTATGCGCCGGAGCAATCCACCCAGCGACATGCCGCGCGACCATGCTAACGCCACACCATGAAAATCGGGGACAATACCGGGGGTAAAATTGATACTGGCGCGTTCTTCGATGCCGTGAACACGCTGCTCTATACGCCACAACTCGCCGCGTACACGCTTGAGGCTGGTGTTGAGTACATCACGATTATTCTGACGGCGATCGTTATCAAAGGTAAACCAGCTACAGACTTCGGCGAGTTCGCCTGCCGTCAGTTCATCGAGGACTCCGATCATCATGAGCTCAATGATCAGCACGCCGGAGGGGTGGAAGATACCGCGCAGTAGACGTCCTTTGACCGTCAGCCTGTCATCCTGTCCAATGTAACCAAGGGCACGCAGAGCAAAAATAGTGCCATCGAGTTCCGCCGCGCCCGCACGACTGAGGGGATACGCACCTATCGAGCGGCGGCGTCTCTCTAAAGCTTGTGTCGCGCCTTCAACAGCCTTGGCGCGTTTCTTATTTTCCTTCTTTTTGCCGGTGTGATAACGCATCTCCAGCCTCTCCAGGCGCACCCTTTCGCGCTGTTCCCACAGGAGGTAGCGCTGGTACTCACGTAGGCTGGAGGCACAAATGCGGCGCAGGTGCTGTACGTCGCCTGGACGCCAGAGATTGAGCACCGAGTTATAGCGAATGATGAATGAACTGGTGACCGGCTGGAGTTCAGCAGTAATACGCTGGAATGAGCTTTCAAATGGCTCCCATGGTGAGTAGGGTATGATGGCGGCCCCATGAATATCCATGCCGCGCCTACCGGCCCGGCCTGTCAACTGGCGATACTCGTTGGGCGTAAGCAAGCGCATCTCCTGGCCATCAAATTTGCTCAGGCTTCCGACGACGACCGAACGCGCGGGCATGTTCACCCCAAGGGCAAGCGTATCTGTGGCAAATACCGCGCGGAGGTGTCCCCTGGCAAACAGTGTCTCTACCAGAACCTTCAAACCCGGCAACAAGCCGGCGTGATGGAAGGCGAGGCCACGCGGGAGCAGTTCGGTCAAGGCGTAGACCTGCTGGAGGCTGCGGTCTTCTTTTGGCAGTTGCTCAAGCCAGATACCAACTTCTGCTTTGATGAGTTCCTGCTCTTCCGGCGTGGTAAAGAGATGGAGCGCGGCGCTCATCGCTGCCTCCTCAACAACGCGACGTCCTGGCAGGAAGTAGAGGCAAGGCAGCAGATCGGCTTCGCGCAAGACGGTAAGTATCTCACCTGGTTCCGGCGCCTTGCGCGGAGCAGGTTTTCTGGTTCGTTGCTTTTCGTTATCCCGCGCTTCCGTTGAGGTCTGCGTATCATTGGCAAGCAAAGACCTTTGCGACGCTCTACTTCTATTTCCACGTCCATGCCAAAAATCGTCCTCATCCTCTTCGTCTTCATCGTACAGCGAGGCACGATTGCGTCCCATCATTTGCGCTATCTTGGCCTCACCGCCTATGTCAGGGAAACGTTCGATGCGCTGTCCGCCGGCGTCCTGCACCAGGTGAAGTTTATTATCGAGAAAGTAGTAATGTTCCAGGGGGACCGCGCGCTGCTCGTGCACGACCAGTGAGATAGGGCGGTGCACGCGGCTGATCCAGTCAGCCAGGTCTTCAGCATTGCTGACCGTCGCGGAAAGGCCGACGAGTTGCACATGCGGCGGAGAACAAATAATTGCCTCTTCCCAGACAGGGCCGCGACCAATATCGCTCAGGTAGTGGAGTTCATCAAAAATGACGAAGCCAACGTCGGCCAGCGAGGAGGGAATCGGGTTCTCATCACTTGTGAAGCGCTCTCCGCCTTCTTCCAGAAGCATATTGCGATAGACCTCGGTTGTCATGATGACGACGGAGGCGCGGCTGTGCTCGACGATATCACCCGTCACAAGGCCAACGGAATCATAGCCGTAGATTTCGCGCAGGTCGCGGTATTTCTGATTGGAGAGGGCCTTAAGGGGGGTGGTATAGATGACGCGCTGATTGCGCTGCTGCGCGAGCCAGATGGCAAATTCCGCGACGAGTGTTTTTCCTGTGCCGGTTGGTGCGGCTACCATGACCGATTGCCCTTGTGCGAGTTCAGCAATGGCCTCTAGTTGAAATGAATCGAGGGGAAACGGATAACGTGCTACGAATGTTTGTATACCCGCCAGGGTTTCGCTTCCTGCCTCCACTTGCTTGTCCATAACCTCTTCTTTTGTGTTGTATATTATGTTTACTGCCTCATTGTAACACGTCCTGGCAGGATGAACAAGCATCAGTTTGGTCCTGTACTCTTCCCTCATTGCTTTTCACGCATTACAATTACAATAATGTCAGGTAACTATTCATGGCTCTTTTAAGGTCAGGTTGTTTGGGGGAAAGGGATGGATCGTACCCATAGGGGCGGGAGTGGCATGTTATACCAGAATTGGGAGAATATATATATATGAAAATCGTTACTGTTGATGAGATGCGCGCGTTGGAGACACGGGCGGCGCAGGAGTATGGCCTGACCTCACCGATATTGATGGAGAACGCAGGCAGAAGTGCCGCCGAGATACTGGCGCGCTATATTGCTGAAAAAGATGGCCAGAAACGCTCGCTCGATGCTCTGGAGTTTCTCGTGTTGGTCGGCCCTGGCAACAATGGCGGAGATGGCATGGTAATGGCACGCTACCTGGAACAATGGGGTGGCCATATCAGCGCCTATCGCTGGAAAGAACAGCAGCTGACGGTTCACGGACGGGAGATCGCGACGGAGGATGTGGCGGCGAAACTGGAAGAGGCGCTTCACCAGTGCGACTACGTGCTCGATGCATTGTTGGGAACGGGGCATTCGCGTCCCCTGCCAGATAGTATGCGTTCACTGCTGGGGCGCGTGAACCAGGAGCGTGAGAAGCGCGATACGCTGCGAATTGTAGCAGTCGATCTTCCGACAGGGCTGAACTCAGATAC
>CATPCK010000121.1 GCA_955652655.1 uncultured Ktedonobacteraceae bacterium
GCAAATGAGGTCCCATAGAGCACGAGCTTTTATGGTCTTCTTGACCTCGCCCTGCCAGATCAGATCCCAGTCTGCATCCTCTTTCACCGCTTCCATGAACTTATCGGAGATACAAACCGAAAGATTGGCATGTTCAATCTTCCCTGCAGTGCGCTTCACTGTGATGAACTCTTCTATATCAGGATGGTTATCATCCAGCATGAGCATTAACGCGCCCCTCCTGGAGCCTCCTTGCTGAATTACGTAGCCGGTGGCCAACGAGTACAGTTGTGCCCAGGAACACGGGCCCGATGCCGTACCATTGACGGTCTTGATATAAGAGCCACGCGGGCGCAGCGTTGAAAGGTTGATGCCGACACCTCCACCACGCGCCATAATTTCAGTCATAACCTTTAAGTTATCGAGAATACCCTGGCGGCTATCTTCGGGGCTTGGGATAACATAACAGTTTGAGACCGCGATACCGGCTGAAATGAACGAATGATCTTCCTCAACCTCAATATCCAGCACGATGCCAGAATAATCTTCAACAGCAATTTCATCGATCCGCACCCACTTGAGGTTATCGTATTCAAAATAGTATTTCAAATCGATGCTATGCTCAGGTGCTTGAACACCGAAGAATTGCTCAAAGAGCGGCGCGCACTCATTTGCAGTAGCCTGAACACGGTAGGCAGGCACACGCCCTAAACGATGCGTATTCTCACGAACCGAGAATAAATATCCTATTCGCAGTAGAAGCTGGTGAATTTGGATAGCAAGTGTTCGATTCGATAACACTATGCCGAGTTTGTTATCAGATAAGTAACCATCGGCGCTGAACAATCCACGCAACAATTCTAGCGTGAGTTCGGCAGGCAAATGCATCAGTTGGTCGGGAAGCCGCTTACCATAGCTGTAGCAACCGAGAAATGCCTTAAAGAACTCTCCAATGGGCATGGAATTCACCCACAGGTCATACCAGCGTTCTGTACTGCTCAACTTGATGGAGCCTTCGATACCAAACTTGGCTTCGATAATTCGAGCAATCTCTTTAGCTTCATTTTTCTCATCCAGGGAAAAAACGATTTTGATCCCGGATGGAATATCAGTACCTGTGCGATGGGTCACACAACCATCACCAAGCCAGCGTCCGAACAGATAGCACAGTTCTCCATCGAGAACCAGGCGTTCTTGAATCGTGTAGTGTGTTCCCCAATCCGATACATGACCGTGATAGCCGCGTGTAGTCGCTTTAAAGAGCTTGCCATCCTTCGTTTCATATTGTGGGATGTGATCCTGGAGGGAGATTCCGTCGGGAGGGCATTCCTCACCGTTATGTGCGACGGCAACGTAATCACCAGGTTTAATTTCTTTGGCTGGAATCCAATCTGGCTCATGTTGCAAATGCAAACCATCACGTGACTTATGTTTGTTAACCCACTCTGAACGGATAATGTATACTTTGTGATCGCCTGTCACGCGCAAATCATCGTAGCCCACTTTCTTAGGTCGGATGATGTAGAGTGTTTCCTCAGTTTCGCGCTCAAACTTATGCACTACTGGACGCAGACGATTGCGATGTGTCACCACAAGATCGCCAATCTTGATTTCGGAAATTGGTCGATAACCATCTGCTGTAAGCACTTCCTGGTCAGGCGGCATACAGTTATAAAATGTCACCTGGTGGCCCGACCCTGCACCCGCCAGGATACGTCCTCCTGGCACTAACTGAAAGTCAGTAAGTGCCTCGTAAAACCGCTTCTCCCAGTATGCCTGTTTCTCCTCTGTCGTTTCCACTGAGGCAATACCCCGCGCAACCCTTGCCCACAGTTGCTCTGGATAAAACTCCAATGCCTGCCCGGAAGGATCCTTCAGGGAATATCTATCCATGAAAACTTTCTGGCGAATCCCTTCTAACTGGGTATGCTTACCCACACCGGCACTTTCCTGAGAAGCCTGCTTTTGTTGTTCCAACACGTCTTGTCGCTCCTTCTTTTCAAAATATCGATGTTACAAATATGACCCCACCTCGCTTATTCACCTATTCACCATAAGAGATCGAGTCACGAACATTCTTTCTTTTAGCCTACGCAACACAGTATACTCAGAAAAAACGCCAATTGCAAGGCTTTTGGCACAACATATTGATTTTCTAATGCTTCTAACACAATATATTGATGAACGTTGTTATGGTATGATATGATGATAAATATTCTGCGCTTGCAAGATGTGTAGTACACGGTCCTTAAAGGGGATAGCCACTGCCCTCACTACATCTCGCTTCGCTTTTTGCTTGTTATCATATTGCGTTTAACGGAGGTATCATGCGCGCTGAAATTCTGTCTTGTGGTACTGAACTGCTCTTAGGCCATATAACCGATACTAATGCTACCTATCTTGCACAAAGCCTTTCGGCATCAGGTATAGATCTCTATTTTGTCTCGCAGGTTGGGGATAACCAGCAACGTATTGTCGAAACACTAAAGCGTGCCTGGGAACGTTCTGACCTTATTATTATGACAGGGGGGCTTGGACCAACTGAAGATGATCTCGCTCGTGAGTCAATTAGCGCGCTGCTAGGTGAAACGATGCAGGTAGATCCCATGCTGGAAAATGGGTTGCGCAATTACTTTTCAAATCGTCGCGTCAGGATGCCGGAGCGTAATGTCAAGCAGGCTACACTGATTCCCTCGGCAAAGGTTCTTCCCAATCCGGTAGGAACTGCACCAGGCTGGTGGGTTGAAAAAGATCGCCACATTATTGTTGCCATGCCTGGAGTACCACGAGAAATGTATCGCATGTGGGAGCAAGAGGTTATTCCAAGATTGAAGCCTTATACAGGTGGCTTGATCTTTACGCGAATTCTACGCGTATCTGGCCTGGGCGAATCCGCTGTTGAAGAGCGGCTAGTTTCGCTGCTTCACAGCAATAACCCGACTATTGCTACCTATGCCAAATCTGATGCTATAGATGTGCGTATCACCGCCAAAGCTGATACCAGTGAAGAGGCCGAGCGCCAGGTGTCCGAGATGGAGGTACAGGTGCGCCAAATACTCGGCCATTATGTCTTCGGCACAAATAAGGAAACGCTACAAAGTGTTGTGGGCAGCCTGCTCCAGGCACGCAATCAGACCCTTGCTATAATGGAGTCTCTTACAGGTGGACTCCTGTCCAGTACAATTACGGATGTTCCGAGTAGTTCTAAACACTTCATTGGTGGAGTGGTGGCGTATAGTGTCAAAGTCAAAGAGCAGATGGGTGTTCCGCACGAAATTATTGAGCAGTATGGTACAGTCAGTGAAGAAACTGCCCGTGCTATGGCTCATGCTATACGTGAGCGGTTTGGTGCAGATTTTGGCATTGGTATTACTGGAGTTGCTGGGCCTGACGAACAAGAAGGGAAAGCTATCGGAACCGTTCATATAGTCATTGAAGGTCCAGAAGGTGTTGTAACAGGAATGGGTCCAGGCTGGCGCGGGGGTCGGGAGGACAACAAGCGCTTCGCCATCCTGACAGCCCTCAATTTGTTGCGGCTGCACATGGAGGGAGTAAAGAAGGGGGAATAATAGTTACTTGGACCTTTACCAAATATTGCATTGGCTCAGGCTTACGTCTTCAGCTACGCCTGTTGACAAACAAGCTAGGCGGCAGGATGCACTACGGGCACCCTATCAGTTGTGCCTCAGAATGAAGAGACACCCAAGC
>CATPCK010000122.1 GCA_955652655.1 uncultured Ktedonobacteraceae bacterium
AGATATCCGCCAAGTTCGAGCGATACTTGAATCGTATGGTATCTTGTTACGTTACTTTAACCACCCGTATCTGCGTGATTTTTTACGTGTCACGGTAGGTTTGCCTGAGCATACGGATAAGCTGGCATATGCGCTGTCAAAGGTAATAGGGTAAGTGCCAAAAGGGATACCGCTCTTGTAGAGACGGCATCCCTTTTATGTCTTTGCTCTGTATAACCTTGCTCCAATCCCCTCTAAAGAGGTACAATACTTTCGCAAGCATATGGAATGGAGGATCTATTTTTATGCCAAATAGTATAAATGGAATGACCACGATCGAAGACGTCGCCGCGCGCGAAATTCTGGATTCGCGCGGTAATCCCACTATAGAAGTTGAGATTTTGTTAGTGGGAGGAGAACGTGGAGTAGCCGCGGTTCCTTCTGGGGCGTCGACCGGTGTCCACGAGGCAGTGGAGTTGCGCGATGGAGATAAGAGTCGCTACGGTGGCAAGGGAGTGCTTAACGCCGTTCGCAATGTGAACGATACCATCAGTGATGCTATCATCGGGCTCGATGCCACAGACCAGATTATGCTGGACGAAGTGATGATCGAGTTGGATGGTACGCCGAACAAGGCGCACCTGGGAGCAAATGCCATCCTCGGTGTCTCCCTGGCGGTGGCAAAGGCGGCAGCCAATGCGCAGCAAGAGCCGCTGTACCGTTATTTAGGTGGCGTCTCCGCTCGTACCTTGCCCGTCCCTATGATGAATATCTTGAATGGGGGCAAGCACGCCGATAACTCGACCGATATGCAGGAGTATATGATCCTTCCGGTGGGTGCGCCGACATTTCATGACGCGCTACGCATGGGGGCCGAAGTGTACCAGGGCTTGAAAAAGGTGCTGCACGGAAAAAAGCTGAATACCAATGTCGGAGATGAGGGAGGTTTCGCACCATCGCTCGGCTCTAACCGCGAAGCATTGGAGGTTATCGTGGCGGCCATAGATGCGGCAGGCTATAAACCAGGCGTGGATATTTTCCTGGGTATGGACCCGGCGGCCTCGGAGTTCTACGATAATGGTAAATATGTGCTGGCTCGAGAGGGACGTACGCTCACCTCGAGCGAGATGGTCGACCTCTACGCACAGTGGATCTCCGAGTATCCTATCATCACTATCGAAGATGGCCTGAGTGAGGACGACTGGGAGGGCTGGAAGCTCTTGCGGCAGCGCCTGGGCAATCGCATACAACTGGTAGGCGATGACCTGTTCGTGACGAATACAGAGCGGCTTAGACGCGGTATTCAGGAACAGGCAGCTAACTCGATTCTCATTAAGCTCAATCAGATTGGTACCTTGACTGAGACGCTGGATGCCATTGAGATGGCGAAGCGTGCCGCCTTTAGCGCGGTGGTATCTCATCGCTCAGGTGAAACAGAGGATACCACGATTGCTGACCTGGTGGTGGCGACCAACGCGGGGCAAATTAAAACGGGCGCCCCGGCACGCAGCGAGCGCGTCGCAAAATACAACCGGTTGCTGGTGATAGAGGATGAACTTGGCGAGGAGACGGCCCGCTATGCAGGTTACAGCGCGTTCTACAATGTGCCGTCCCTTTATGCTAAGGCGTGAAATAAGAGGTTACTATGATAAAGGATACGTCAGAGGTTAGCAAAGCTCCGGAGCGGGAGCGGCGGACTGCCCATGTAATACACTACAAACTGAGCTATGTTGTACAGGGACCCGAGTTTGGTAGCGATGGAGCCATTGTGCTGCTCCATGATATTGCGGCGGGAGCCTTTGTATGGGCTGATGTCATGCCCCATCTTGCCAGTTTGAACCGCGCTGTTTATGCGATCGATTTACTTGGCTATGGACTATCAGACCATCCCTGGCCGGCAGACACCTCAAACTGGGGTCAAGCCGACGGGCTTAAGATGTTGTTTGAGCAGCTCAATCTCACGAATATTATACTGGTGGGTCACGGTTTTGGTGGAAGTGTGGCACAGGTGCTGGCTACACGCTTGAGCCGGGAGCGCGTCGCGGCATTAGTGTTGATCGATAGCACCTGTTTCGAGCATAGTTTCGCGGAGAACTGGCCCTTACCGGAGATGAAGAAACGCCGGGATTATGGTGCTCCCAAAGAGACAAAGGTAGAGGATTTGATGAGGGACCTGCGCGAAACGCTCCCGAATGGATCGGAGGATCCACAACGCTTCCGGGCGTTCATGAGCGATTATGTCGACCAGTGGAGCAGTGAACTGGGCAAGGAAGTGCTTTTTCAACAAATTCGCCTGTTAAACCCTGACTACACAAACTCGGTAGCCTCTGATCTTAAGGTGTTGGGGAAGCCTGTACTGATTATCTGGGGCGAAAAGGATCAGCAGATGCCTTTGAAGTTGGCCCAACGTCTCCACCGTGACATTCCAGAGTCGCTCCTGGTTATTATTCCTGACGCGGGTCACCTGGTTCTCTTCGATGCACCAGGGGCGGTGGGGAGTGCACTGGTAGATTTTATTGGAGGCCTTTAAGAGGAGAATGTCATGTCAATGGCCATAATAGTACATGGTGGAGCAGGTACCATTACTTCAGATCGCGCTGAAATAGCCCGGGCAGGTTGTAGGGAGGCCGCGCTGATAGGGTGGCGCATTTTAGAGAATGGCGGTAGCGCACTTGAAGCCGTCGAAGCAGCTGTGCGTGCGCTTGAAGATAACCCCAACTACAATGCTGGCAAGGGGGCTTGTCTGACAGTGGATGGTAGGATCGAGTTGGATGCTGGTATTATGGATGGCAAGAAGCTGAGCGTTGGTGCCGTTGCCTGTGTCGAATATATCAAGAATCCTATTTCGTTAGCACGCAAGGTAATGGAGAGCCCCTATGTCTTGCTTGTCGGCAGAGGTGCTCAAGAGTTTGCGCTTGAGCAGGGGATCCCCCAATGTAGTTTTGGTGATCTGCTGACAGAGCGTCAATATAAACGATGGAAAGAAGCGCAAAGCACAGGAGTTGACGCAGAAGAGGAACCGCGCTATCACAGGCGCGAGGTGACTCCTGGCTCACCTCGTAATGAGGAGAAGCATGGTACGGTTGGAGCTGTGGCTATCGATACCTCAGGCGTACTGGCTGCTGCTACTTCGACAGGAGGTATTTTCAATCAATATCCGGGGCGAGTGGGTGATACTCCTCTTGTAGGGTGTGGCTTCTATGCTGACGAGAACGCAGCAATCTCTTGTACAGGCCAGGGTGAAGATTTTGCGCGCTTGCTCATTGCCAAACGCGCGGCTGATTTTGTGGCTGGTGGGGTTAGCGCGCGTGATGCAGCGGAGGCTGCGATAGCTTTGCTTGGAGCAAAGGCCGAAGGCACCGGCGGGCTGATAGTCGTGGATCGACCGGGAAATGTTGGTTTTGCCTGGAATAGCGAAAACATGGCTCACGCTTTTATGACGGAAGGTCTCGATGAGCCCATTACTGGCGTGTAGAGAGGGGAGGGGAGGTACATGACTATGAAGACCCTGCGCGATGTGCAACAAGAGATAGATGTACTGATCAAAGAAGAATGGCAGAGCAATTACTGGGCGCCGCTTGCAAGCCTGGCGAGGCTCACGGAAGAAGTGGGGGAACTTGCGCGCGAAATCAATCACCGCTATGGTGAGAAACCGAAGAAAGCCAGCGAGGGAGAGGGGAGTATCGCAGCTGAGATGGGCGATATCCTCTTTATCCTGGCATCGCTGGCAAACTCTACCGGTGTCGATCTTGACGCAGCCTATGAAGAGGTCATGAAAAAATATCAGCACCGGGATGCACAGCGCTGGAAGTAGAGGGAATAGAGGCTATATACTTAATGCGGTCCCAGCAGGGTGCCGCCGTAATAACCGATGGCGAAACAGATGCCAAATACAAGCAGGCCAAGTAAGAGAAGCAAGACTATCGCAGTGCGATTTACTTTTGGCGCTCCTGTTTCTGTAATCGGGTAGGGCATTGACGGGCGTGGCATGGACGGTATGAGCGACGGGTCTGCTACTGTCTGATCTGAGAAGTTGGGGGTTTCCATGGTTGATGCCGGCGACTTTTCACTCCTCGACTGCTGGTATGTGGAGAGCCCGCTACCCGGCTGGCCAGCGGGAAGAGGACTTGGAATTTTGCCTGTGCCAGCTGGAGAGAATTGCCTGGGGATAGCCACCTCGGCTGCCTGGTCTGCTGGAGCAGCATGGGGAGGCAGAGGTGCCTGTTGATGCGCCGGGTTATTCATAATGAGCGCAGTTGCAGGCTCCAGCGTTTCGGCCAGGGTCTTCAATTCATCGTTCAGCACTTCAACAGTATTGATATGTTGTGGATGGCTGTGTATAATTGTGCGGGCGACCACGTTGCATAGTTCTGGAGGAACATTGCTGCGGAAGCGCAATCGCCCATCGGCGGGTGGTTCGATCACAGTTGCACCCTGGAGACGGCCAGCCAGCAACTGGTAGAGGAGCAGGCCAACAGCGCGGGTGTCGTCGGCACGTCGCCCCTGACTTTCAGCTCCCCAGGGAAGGTCTCTATCGGAGAGAGGTAGACCCTCGCCGCCAACGTTGCTCCATACAGTAAAATAACTCACATCGCTTGGTAGAGCAAAGTTATTGACACGAATCTGGCCACGACGGTCACGCATGATGGCAGTGGGGGTTAAATCCCCGTGACAGGTTTTTCGTGAAGAACCGGAGGCGTACAGTAACGCCAGGCAGATCTGGTGACCGTAGTCGGCAACCTCGTAGGGCTGAAGAGGTGATTGCAAGAGCGTGGAGAAATCCTCTCCATCGATATACTCTTGAATGAGATAGAGCTTCTCCTGTTCTGTGACGAGATCATACAGGCCAACCATGTTGGGGAATGTAAATTGGGAGGTTCTGCGAACGGCGGCTCTATAGACTGGGATGTGGGCAGCATCTACCGCCTTGACTGCAACGGCACGCTGAAATGCCTGGTCGACTCCCTGATAGATGACTGCATACTGCCCCTGCTTGATCAGACGTTGTAGCAGGTAGTGTCCGCCAATAACCCTGCCTATTTCCACAATTTGCCTCGCAACTAAT
>CATPCK010000123.1 GCA_955652655.1 uncultured Ktedonobacteraceae bacterium
GAGCGCCTGTCGGCTGTTGCCGAGATTCGAGGCAAGCCAGGTACCTCCTGTAGCTCCAACGAAGATGATCAAACTGTTGGCAAAAAGAACTTTATAGAATACCGGCAAGCTGAGCAGCGGTCTGAAGATTCTAGGTATTCGGGTACTTGTTTGTGTTTCGTTTTTGGAATGGAACATAGTGTTATTTCATTTCACAGCTATTTGCAGCTGCAAACTCCTTTGTATACACTATCATTGTAGCGATACTCTCAACAGTATGTCAAATGAAGCACGTCGATGGAATGCGTATCATGTCTGACTATCGCATTGTTCGCAAGCTGAGTATGAAGCTCAGGCTGGAAATCAGGTGTACACTGTGAAAAAATAGGGTGATCACCTGATGTTCGTAATGGCGAGAGCAAGTATTCTATGAACAAGAAATTTTAGGATAGGCTATTTACTCTTCTCATTTGTGTAGAAAGTTCATTACAATTAAGAGTGAAGACCGTTCACTCTCGGGACTCAGTAGTAGTGTATCCCTGCCAATGATCGTGCGTGGGGGGTACCAGCCTTTCCGTGTGTATGATATAATCTGCCACAAAGAATAAGGACTTTTGTGACCAGGCTTCTTTATTTATCCTGTCCTGGTCTGACAACAAAGGCATGATCTTTACGAGTGAGGAGGCAAAGTGAGCTCTACTAGCAAAAAAAGCTTGCTCGACACGATGACCCAGAAGATGGTCGAGAGTCAAGTTTGGCGTTCAATTTTTCGCCACGGCTATCCCGATACCCCGCTGAACCAGTCTCTGGTTATGATGGGGAATGTATTTCTGCACTTGCATCCCGTTAAAGTCAGTCGCCAGGCGATGAAGATCACCTATACCTGGTGTATGGGTGGTATCTCATTTTTCTTATTCCTGCTGCTGACGCTCACAGGCGTGTTCCTGATGTTCTTTTACATCCCGGATATCCACGTGGCCTATCAGAATATCAACCAGTTGGATAGCGCTGTCTCATTCGGGCAACTGGTGCGTAATATGCATCGTTGGGCTGCTCACCTGATGGTTGTGTCGGTGTCACTGCATATGATACGCGTCTTCTACCATGGCGCGTACAAGCCACCGAGAGAGTTTAACTGGTTGGTTGGCGTAGGGCTATTCTTTGTCACCCTCTTTTTGAGTTTCACCGGCTATCTATTGCCATGGGACCAGATCGCGATATGGGCTATTACGGTAGGTACAAACCTGGCGCCATACACGCCGATTTTAGGCGATGCCGTCTATAAAGTGATGACTGGAGGCTCCACTGTTGGTCAACCAACATTGATCCGCTTCTACGTGGCTCATGTGATTCTGCTTCCACTAGCTGCAGCGTTATTAATGGCTGTTCACTTCTGGCGTATTCGTAAAGATGGTGGAGAGGCTGGTCCTCCGCCTCCCTCTCGTAGAGAAATTGAAAGCAGCGCGGAGCGTTCCACGGTCGGTGCTGCTCGCTAGTGATTGGGATGTCTCTTCCGTTGGGGAGTGTACGGCACTCCCTACGGAGCTGTGAGTGAGGAGATGCCGAAACTATGTCAATTGAACAAGAACCAAGAACGCAAACGCAGGCTTCTGCGACCCAGAGACGTTATCGCACGCTGGCAGTGGTCAGGCAGGAAGCTATCACTCGTGTAGAGAAGCCGCTTGAAGATTCAGTCTTCGTGTGGCCCCACCTGCTTGTGCGAGAATTTTTCGCCTCGGCGATTGTCACGGTGATGGTTACCTTACTGGCGTTGCAGATCAAAGCTCCTCTGGAGGCGCCCGCTAACCCAAATGTAACACCAAACCCAGCAAAGGCTCCCTGGTATTTCCTGGGTTTGCAGGAACTACTGCACTACTTCCCGCCAACCACAGGTGGAGTACTCGTTCCCGGCCTGGTGCTGACTGCCCTTGCTGTGCTGCCGTATGTTGATCGCAACCCCAGCCGTGCCTATGCTGACCGTAAAGTTGCCATCATCACCTTCACCATGTTTCTGATATTCTGGGCAGCAGTGACATTAGCCGGCAGTTTCTTCCGCGGCCCTGGCTGGCTATGGGTGTGGCCCTGGGTGCATATGTACTTCAACCTATAGCCGCGGACAAGACTGAGAGGACTACCTTGATTACCGATGATGTAAATAGGCCACAAATTACGCCGCAGCAGTATGAAATGTTGCATGGCGGCGGCGCCGAAGCGGCGGAGATTGCCAAAGAGAGGTTATCGCGGCGGCGTTTCCTGCGGCGGTCAATGCTCGCTGTGTGGGGTCTATCAACGACCGCCGCTGTTGCAGGCTCGTTATATATGCTTTACCCGAACCTGGCAGGTCAGTTTGGTTCTGCTCTCAATGTTGGGAAAAAATCAGATTTTCCAGCCGCTAAGCCGCCCGATTTCAAAATAGATCAGGCTGGTGTATACTACCGGCAGGAAGCCAAGACCTACGTGGTACATCTGGCGAAAGATACGCAGTTTCTACTGAACGGTACCAATCTTTCAGACCAGCTGGATGCAGAAACGGTCGTAAAAGATAGCGATGGTTCGCGTTGGATTGCGCTGTACCAGCGCTGCGTCCACCTGGGGTGTACGGTACCATTCAGGGATAATTGCGTCAGCTTCAAGTGTCCATGTCACGGTTCACACTATAATGTGACGGGTGAGTGGCTCGATGGGCCTGCTCCAAAAAGCCTGGATCGCTTTGCCATTTCCTTCAGTGGAACTGATGTGATGGTGGATACTGCTACAGTTAATACGAAAGTGCCACATCCTGACCAGACAACCCGTTTGATCGCGCCACCAAACGTAGCATGCAGTGTATAAGGGCATCCACATGTGCGATGCCCTTATGTTAAAGGTTGTGTATTTATGATCGATCCAATTCAGACCGCAATAAATTTGCTAGTGATTGTGATAGCTGTAGGTGCCCTACTCTTCGTCTTCTATTCCCGCACCAATGCCATTGAAAAGACGGGGTACGGTGCCCTGATCATGCTCGCAGTGGTCTCTGTGATGATCCCGGTTTTCTGGATTGTGGAGACTAATAACGAGGCGGTAGCGAAAGCGCAGCAACATACCACCTCGGTGCAGCGCGGCGCAGCGCTCTACGCGCAGTATTGTTATCAGTGTCATGGCACCAAGGGACAGGGGCACACTGGTCCCAAAATCAATGGCAATGCCGCTGTCAGCAATTTGACTGATGCCGATCTGCTGCGCATCATCAGTGCTGGAGTCTATGATACTGCTAATTTAGCGACACCTCTCATGCCCGCCTGGAGCGATCGCTATGGAGGCCCTTTAACTGATAACGACATTCAATATCTCTTTGATCTCATTCGTTCCTCCGACCCGGCCTATCTGCAGAAAAATGGCCTGAGCGGCCCTAATGGCTTTAACCAGGTGCCGAACTTGTTACAGTCGCAGAACCCTACCGCATATCAGACGGCAGTCGCGCAAGAAAGCACTGGACAATTTGGTAACCCGGTTGATATGACCAAGCAGAATAAGGTGACGATCAACATTGGGGCGCCTCCGGCAGGGGCCACTTGTACGCCCGCCTGCTTTGAGACCCTGAATGCGAAGGTGAAAGTTGGTACCACTATCACCTGGGTGAATAAGAGTACGACGCCGCACACCGTCACAGCTATCCAGGGAACCGATGTCAGCAACATTAAGATTGCCAAGAACATCTTCGATTCGGGCATAACTTCGGCTATTACGCCGGGTGCGACATACAGCTACACGGTAACTGCGGCCGCCTTTAACTTTAATCCGAAAACTCATACAGTCGTCTATTACTGTCAGATTCACCCTTCGATGCTGGCTGAACTGACGATAGTTCAATAAATCAAGCTGTCGAAAGGGATTGCTTCCATGCAACAAGCTCAACAACGAGAAATCCCAGAACGCATGTCCTGGGCGAGAGCAATGATTTTCGCGGTTGGTTACTTTTTCATTGCTGCCCTCTTGATAGGGCAAATCCCGGGATATATATATAACCAGATGACATCGGCGTCACTGGTTGGCCTGGAGCAAGGCTCGATCGCACTAGGGGCGACCTGCCTGGCTGGCTTTGTTGTGATTCAGGTTATTGTATTGCTCTTCGATCCAAAGCCGGTAATACCTCCTGTCATATTCAGTGCTCTAGGCGCGGTTTTAACGCTTGCTGGCCTGGCGATTGCGCTCGCTGCTGGTTTGACCGGGAATCAGTATTTCCCTGGCGCCACTTCTTCCTGGTTCCCTGTACTTGAGGGAAAGGTGTTGTGGTTTCAATCAGGCGCGATTGACCTCGTTATGGTTGGGCTGACAGTGTTGTTTGTCGGTGTCGCCATGGTCTTTTATAGCGTGCTCGCTACACGTGAACGCAATAATCCAGATCGCCGCGACCTGGGAACAACACCGGCAATCAGGGGGATGATTATCGCGGCTATTATGATACTCATCCTCTTTATGGTTGGATACACCCTTGTCAATGACAATGGCCTGGCTTATGCCATCAATGCAGGGAATCCTGTTCAAACACAGTTGATCATCGATGCTATCCTCTACATCTTTCTAGGCGCTGCTGTTTTTCTGACCCTGGGCGCTTTTGCATTACGCTTGCACTACCTGATGCGCCCGGTGCGCAAACGCACAATGTCACCTTTGTACGCTGTTGGCGCTCTTGGACTGGCTCAAATAGGGGTGATCCTGGTGCTGGTGTGGTTCCTGCTCTATCCTCTTATTGCCTGGATACACAGTTGGACCTTTATAGGGCTTGGCGATTACCTGACGCTCTGTGCGAAAAAATCGACTATTCCTCAAAGTTGTGCCTTTTCGCCGCAGGCTGGCTATATCGTCGATACCCTGATCACCAGTAACTTCTTTTTCTTGCTCATGGCCGCTATCTGGGCATGGAAATCGTATCGTAACCTCGTGGTGATTGGTAGCGTCACTACTGCAGCTGTGCTTGGCGTGGCTACGCTCCTGGTCCATACCAATTCCACTGAGATCCTGACAGCTTTGATGCTGAGCGGCGCTATGCTGGTACTTGCAACGATCTGGACGAGCGTGACGCGCCGTGAGTTCGCGATTGTTGGTGAAAATAACTTGGGATGCCTTGGTATGTGGCTGGTTTTTGGCACCTGCCTGCTTATCTACGTGGCGTCGTTTGCCTTCTTCTCTATCCCGGTCTTTCCGAGTGACCCAACAGCGCCGAACATACCCTATATCTCTGGTACGATCATCCCTGCGCACCCTGCTCCCAATACACCGCCAACACCTGGTCAGGCAGATGCGGTAGTATTGCTCGTGATCATGGGTGTTTTGGCCGCTATCCAATTCTACTTCTTGATGCGGAACCGCTACAAGGTATAGCTGTGCCACATGCTTATTATAGGTTGACATGGTTACTCCACCAGGACCATGTCAACCTATGTGCTTTTTCCGTGCTATAATACAGTCAAATTGTGAGCACGGAGTAATCTCTATGCAAGACGAACGCCCTCTCAAAATCCTGATAATTGCTGCCGAAATTGTGCCATTTGTCAAAGTTGGTGGCCTGGCCGATGTAGTAGGAGCTTTGCCAAAATCCCTCCAGGCTCTGGGTCATGATATTCGCTTAGCTATGCCTCGTTATGGGCAAGTGGACCCAACACGTTTCCATCTCCAAACGATAGTAGACGCTGTTTCTGTAAATATGAGTAATTTTCAAGTGCCTGTCAGCGTACGACGAGGTACCGTTGGAGATGCGATTCCGGTTTATATGATTGACGCGCCTCGCTATTTTGAGCGCGAGAATATCTATGGCTATACAGACGATGGCGAGCGCTTCATCCTGTTCTGTCGCGCTGTTTTGGAAGCATTGCGGTTCCTGGATTGGTCTCCTGATATTATCCACTGCCATGATTGGCATACGGGCATTGTGCCCAATTGGATGCACACTATTTATCACGATGATCCCTTCTATGCTGAGACTGCCACGGTGTATACCATACACAACCTGGCCTATCAGGGGATTTTCGGCTATCGCATCCTGGAGGTTGCTGGCGTTGCTGCTAATGGATTTCTTTATCCGCAGATCGCGGAATTAGCAAATGTCGTCGATATCATGGGACGGGGCATCCTTTTTGCTGATGCTATCACGACGGTCAGTGAACGCTATGCCCAGGAAATTTTGACATCAACTTTTGGGGAGAAACTGGATCATTTGCTCCGTTCGCGCCGTGATCGGCTCTTCGGTATCCTCAATGGACTTGATTATGAAGAAATGAATCCAGCGACTGACTGCTACATCCATACCAATTTCGATGCTCAATCACTTGATAAACGCCCTGAAAACAAGCGCGCCCTGCAAGAGCAGGCACATCTACCAGTGAACCCGGAGGTACCCTTACTGGCGATGATCTCGCGGCTCACCGATCAAAAGGGTTTCGATATGTTGGGACAGATTATCCAGCCACTGCTCGCTCAGGGTGTTCAATTTGTAGTACTGGGCATAGGTGATCAGCACTATCATGAGATGTTTCAAAATCTCGCAGCTCGATATCCTGAACAGGTAGCGATTTTTCTCACCTTCAACACAGAAATAGCGCAGCGCATCTATGCTGGCAGCGATATGTTCCTCATGCCTTCAAGGTTTGAGCCCTGCGGCCTGGGTCAGTTAATAGCCATGCGCTATGGTAGCGTTCCTATTGTGCGAGCCGTTGGCGGTCTGGCCGATACCGTCCAGGAGTACGACCCGCGCGGCGGTGAAGGCAACGGTTTTGTCTTCACCAATTATGATCCCTGGGAGTTGTTTGCTGCCATTGTGCGTGCTCTTGAGCTTTACCGTTTCAAAGATATCTGGCGGAAACTGCAACTGCGGGGTATGGCTGCTGATCACTCCTGGCAGGCGTCGGCCATGTGCTATGTTGAAGTTTACTACAATGCTATTGCATTTCATAAGAGCGGCAAGTGAGCGCTTGCGATGCACTCTATCTCAAGATACGCGCAGCTGACCACCATATATTGGGCTGAAGGATGTCCAGCCATTGGAGCTACACGATTTCTGACAATGTTCCAGGAATCCTGTTAGATGAGCTTCCGCCAGGTCTGCCTGGTGGACAATCAGCGCCTCAATGGTAGCGGGATTGACGGGGGAACCATATTCTTTGGTATGGTGTGCCAGGATGATATGGAGCAGGTCATCCATTTTCGCTTCCTCAAGAGGGACTACTTGCTGCGCCTGTTCCTGCACATAGTGCATGCCCAGGACGATATGTCCAACCATACGACCATGCGGAGTAAACCCGGCACCGACCTGTCCCTCGAGTTCCTCCAGTTTGCCTATATCATGAAGCAGTGCTCCGGCAAGAACCAGGTCATGATTACATGGATAGAGGCGTGCAGTCAGCTCGGCAATTGTGGTAACGTTTACGGTATGTTCAAGCAGACCGCCAACAACGGCTCCGTGGTGTCGCACCGCTGCGGGCCAACGGCGAAAACGTTCCATCACTTCGGACACAAAGCAGTTGTTGAGGAGTATCCTCAGCCCCGGGTCATCGACCTTGTCGACCAAATGCTGAAAATCCGCCTCGAGCTGAGCGATAGAGCAGCGTGTGCCTAATGTAAAGCGGTCGGCAGGAATTGAATCATCATTTTGTATGCGCATCAGTTTTATCTGTACCTGGCCGCGGTACTCTTCAACAACCCCTTCCAACAGAACGACCCTGCCTTCTTGCGGCAGATGCGCTTCCAGTCGAGGTGGGTCGAAGTAGCGAGCAATGATCTCACTGCCGCGCTGGTCACGTAACCTGAGATCAAGAAACAATTTGCCGCTATTAGTTTTGCGGCTGGTTACTTCTACTGCAAATAACCAGCCAAAGATGGCGCTATTGACATTCAGTTCGCCGATAACCAGTAACACAGGAGTCATTTCCTGATTGTGGGGCAGCGTTTGGTTGAGCATGAGTAAGTATTCTCCTTTGTAATCGAGCTATTTACTATTCATATACAGCGCTTGATGAAAAAAGCGGAAATGGACGGATTATTTCCGCTTTTTCATTGCTGGCCGGTATGTATGAATCAGAAGACTAAGCAGCGACACGGGTGGATTGACGTTTGTTCAGCCGATGCTATACTAGTACAGGATTGAGAGTATGTTGTGTCTTAATAAGGTACCGGTTCATGTGAAGCAAGAGCCTATTTATACTGAAGAGGACCATGGCCGAGACGAACAGGACGGAGAACTGGTCAAACGCCGCATGGTTTTATCAGCTATGTATGATGTCCTACCCGTTTATGGTTCCGTCGCGTTCTGGAGAGCTATTGAAGCGCCGGGGGAAGATGTTTTACCACTCGAAGTCCTGGTGCGTTGTGTGAGAACCGCTGTCAACCGAGGAGATGATAGCGGGCGAAAGCGCATTTTTGAAGTAATCTTTCGTCGCCTCCACGTCACTAATGATTGCTGGGCTAACAATGTACTCAAAACAATGAACTTGCAGGGTGTGGAGCAAAGTGCCCTTGTCTGTGACCTGTATGCTGATTTATGTGAATGTATCATGCGCGCGCTCATGGATTCCAGCAGATTGTTCTGGGAAGAACATTTTCAGCACTGCTTGAGCTTTGAACGCAGGCATGTATTTCGCGCCTTCATGACTCGTGAAGGCTGGTGGAATAGTCAGACCGCGACAAAGACTTCGCGTGTCCCTCGAATGTTGGTAGGCAGCCTTGATCAAGCTGTACAGCAGCGAGATAGGGACCTGTGTGAGATTGCTATTGAAGATGAAGATGCACAGAAAGCTCTGCTCGCTGTTGAGCAGAGTGATCTGCCGCTCCTCATATTGAGTCTCCCAGACAAGCTTAAATCTGTCGTCTTATTGATCTTCTGGGAGGGCAGGACGGAAAAGGATACTGCCAGGATACTGGGTATCACTGATCGAACTGTACGTAACAGGCTGCAGGGCGCCTTCGAGATATTGCGGAATGAGCTTGAGCCAGAAAGAGCATTGCTTCATGGATAGAAAACAAGAAGAGATCGTGCAGCGCATTACTGCCCGTTATGTTGAGGAAGTGCGTGCAGGCCATCAACCAACCATAAGCGATTACCTGGCACGATATCCACAGTTCGCCGATGAGATCGCTGATTTTATTGCATATTATCACGCTGTCGAAATGGACCTGCCGCGTGAAACGGATCAGATGCCCATTCTCTCAGCGCAATTTCATGAAGCCATTGATACAGCATGGGAGCGTGTAGCGCAATCTCAGGGTAAAGTCACCGATAAGGTTACCTCGTTGCTGGCAAGAGCAGGGGAATTACATCTCACCCTATCCCAGCTGGCTGACAAACTTGGTATAAGCGCAGATGTGATGTTGAAACTTGAACGGCATGCAATTGAGGCTTCCTCAATACCAGGTGAGCTAATCACCTTACTGGCGAAGGTGCTGCAACAACCCTCGCAGGTGGTCCAGGCATTCTTTGGTAGCGCTGCTCGGCAGCAGGTAACCGAAGTTCGAGCTTACTACCAGGTCGACGGACAGGTGCAAAGCTTCCGAGAAGCCATAGAGGAAAGTGCTCAGCTTTCTGGGGACCAGAGACGTAGATGGCGTGAACTACTGGATCAGGAAAGATTGTAGTTGAGGTTGAAAGAACGTGCGGGGAGGGCACTGTCGGGAGGACAGCCCCAAATTGGGGAGAAGGGCTGTTTCCGACAGTGCCCACGAGTGGGGATGCTAGAGAATTCTTTGTCATGCCAGAAAAAACGGAAAGAAGTGGAACGATTCGTATATGCTGCAGAAAATAGCGTATCTCGATTGCTATTCTGGCATAAGTGGAGATATGTTTCTCGGCGCGATGCTTGATGCTGGTCTCTCGCTGGACACGCTCAAAACATCTCTGACTTCACTGCCTATCACAGGCTATGAGCTGGTCGTTGAAAATATTCACGATAAAGGTATCCGTGGTTCACGTTTAACTGTAGTGACGTCTGAACAGGAGCAACCTGCACGTCACCTTTCGGATATATCCGCAATTTTGTACGCTTCAACCCTACCAGCCCCTGTGCGCGATATCTCCCTTGCCATCTTCCAGCGCCTGGCGGAAGCGGAAGCGAATGTACATGGTACCTCCATTGAAGAGGTCCACTTTCATGAAGTTGGAGCTATTGATGCGCTGATAGATATTACTGGCGCGGCAATCGCTATCAAGTCACTCGGTATCGCCCAACTCTATGCTTCTCCGTTACCGCTGACCAGCGGTCACGTCAATACTGCTCATGGATCACTGCCAGTTCCCGCGCCAGCAACCTTGGAGATTCTGCGGCGTGTGGCCGCGCCATGGAAACCATGCCCTATCGAGGGAGAACTGGTGACGCCAACGGGGGCAGCGATACTGGCAACGCTGGCGCGCTTTGAAACGCCAGCGATTGCCATTGAACGGGTCGGCTACGGTTTTGGTCAGAAAAACCTTCCCTGGCCAAACTGCCTGCGCCTTTGCCTTGGGCAGGGTCAGAATCTGCTTGATTCAGGCGAGGATGGACAGGTCGATACCGACTGGGTCACTGTGATAGAGAGCAATATCGATAACATGAGTGGAGAACTGCTGGGTGGCTTGATGGAAACGCTACTTGCCGCCGGTGCATTGGATGTCAGCTATACGCCTATACAAATGAAAAAAAATCGGCCTGCTGTTATGATCACCCTGATTTGCCCGGTAGAAGCTGGAGAGAGGCTGGCTCAGATGCTGCTGCGTGAGACCAGCACACTGGGAGTACGGATACAGCAGATCCAGCGGCTGAAAGCTCAGCGCACACAGGAGCGTATCGAAACACCCATTGGCCCGGTAGTAGTGAAGGTCAAGCGTCTTGGAACGCGTATTATCAGCGCTTTGCCAGAGTATGAGGAGTGTATACGTATCTCCAGGGAGCGTAATATGCCCCTGGAGGAGGTGTATGCAGTTACTCAGCATGCTATTGCAGCGATATTGTAGGGTTTGCTTCCCTTGCTTTCATTGAAATTGTGATCTGGTGGAAATACTGTTTCGTTTGTAATTTGTTATAATCAAATTAGAGTGAGAGAAAAAACGATAGGAAGTATATTCAGTACCTTGTTGGAAACCAGGCACTTTATGGAATTTAAAGATTGGCGTAAATCGCCCGATAAAACAACGACAGACGCGGAAACTGCCCCTAAAAGGAAGTATTATGGCAAGAAATTCGAGGACTATATTGGTGAGCAGATTCGCGAGGCCCAGGCACGAGGAGCATTTGATAACTTGCAGGGCATGGGCAAACCATTGAACCTCGATGACAATCTCTATGCTGGCGATAAAGCTATGGGTTATAACCTGCTCAAAAGTAATGGCTTTGCGCCAAAAGAGATTGAACTGGCCAAAGAGATACGCACTGAGTTCGAGCGCGTTGAAGCGAAAGTCGCAAAATTGCGTCACCAGGGACGAGGGTTGCGATCACGCCGCGTTCCACCTTTTGCCAGCGAGAAACGTGCTTTCAACACTGCAGTAGAGAAAACAGCGGCTGA
>CATPCK010000124.1 GCA_955652655.1 uncultured Ktedonobacteraceae bacterium
ACCAGACGCAGGACGAGGTGCTCAAAACGACGCACCCACGTCCCATGCCCAGCAGCCATTCTCTGCATCAATTGCATGAAGGCTTGCTTCCTCTCTTCTCGCTACTAGGCTGCCACAGCCATGCGACAGACCAACGTCATAAAGCCAGCTTTGCCCTTGACGCGCCGCACTTCCAGGGTGATGGGGGTCATCTTGGGAGGCAGTTCGGTACGCAGTTGCGCAGCCACCTGTTGCAACACATCCAGGGGTTGGCCCTGCTTTTTGAGCTCTTTGAGGTGCTCGAGGGTAGCAAACCCATCAGTGATCTGGCAATCGTATTTTTCATCAGTTTCGGTATCGAGCACCGTGAGCTTGATCGAATGGCCTGGCTTGGGTTGGCCAGTCGACTGATCATAAAAGGTGCTCTCCATCACATCGCCGCTTAAGACTAATCCTTGTAGTATCATCGTTGTTGACCCTTTCTTTACGACTGTTTATTTGTTCCGAGACACACAAAAGAGGCCTCGACGATCAAGACCTCTTTCTTCAAACATGGCACGGTGGATGAAAACGGGAAAACTTCCTACATCACGAGATCACGCGGATTCCCATGAGAGAAGGAATCGACCCGTACATCCTGGACGATCGGATACTCATGCTCTTCCGACAAGGCGTAGGGAACATGCTGAAGTGCCTTTTGCACCGCTTCCTCTCGTGTCTGGGCTGAATGAACCGTCGAGGCATGCACCCGTGTGACTGGATAATAGACATCGACCCGCCACAGCGTGACAGCCATCATCACTCTCCCTTCATGCAAAAGGCACCGCAACACTGAGCCATCCCAACATATCTGGCATAGACAACCTCTGAACACCAACCCGACAAAGAACGCACTACCCATCTTCGTCATTCGCCACCGCAGCCCCATCCAGCCAATACCCTTCAAACCCCACCGATGTGACTGGTATCCCAAAGGGACGAGTTGGGGCCAGCGCTTCTGACTCAAATGGCCCAACATCCTCACGCCCACCGTACACGAAATCAGCACGCCATTGCCTCGAGCGTACAAACCCATCCGCCCGCACAAACGCCAGGTCACCACTCTCGACGATCGGACGCTGCACAGCCACCCAACTCCGCTCCTCATGCGAGAGACGAAGCGCCGCTTCCACATAGAACCGAAACAGCCGCCGCTGTTCGGTTGGATGCAGGGGGTGACCTTGCCCATTACAGAAATCTTGCGGCGTCAAGAACTGCACATCCATGGGATGCAGCAACGGCAGCCCTTGATGCGCTCGCCAGCGCGCACTAAAGGCACACCAACTGGCTATGCCTGCCTGACGTTGATGCGCTCTCTCGGCATTGAACTGCTGAAACCGCTCACCACGCCTGTTCATGGCTGGACCACCATGACCCCATGCAGCGGGTGCGCCAGGGCATCATTGGCGATCCAGTGCAAATCTTGCACCAGTTCCGCCAGCTGGGCATCACCCTGCTCAAGCGCCGCCCCATACAAGGCTGCCGTGAGGTCAACCACCTGCGACCAGTTCCCCACTTCCAGGTGGACATTGACGGCATCGATCAAGGTATCAACTGGTGCGTTCACTGACACCGCCATCCCTTCCCCCTCCTTTCCCTTCTGGCTTGCCATGAGACACCACCTAGAACCGTGGCAGAACCGCGGTCCAGGGTGAATACAGGTACAGGTACACCAACGCCATGACGATCAGAAACACCCACAAGATCACCCGTTCGTTTCTCATGCTCATCACCTCCTACCACTGGCTTGCCATTTGGCGGCTACTGCGATCGGCTTGCTGTGGACGATAGACATTCAACCCCACCTTGACCGCTTCCCAGCCGGGTACCTCCACATTGCCGCCCGTCGTGGCAATGATCGTGGACTTCCCGCTGGACGACACCCCAAGCTCTTGACTGAGATCAACCCGAATAATCAGGTGATCCCCCTCGACCTCAAACTCGACATTGTCCATAGACTTTTCTCCTTTCTCCCTTTCATAACTTGCTCTTCGTTTGAACTCTGAAGACCGTTTATCGCTGACGGTTGAACCAACCGCGGTGATAGGATGGCGTCAACACCGGCACACACGAACACCGAAACCCTGTTGGAGCAAAACATCGACGCCCATAGCGCCCACAATCTGCATAGTGACGGAGCCATGACCGAACGAGTGAGACATCAGAATGACGATGCACTTCGCCAGTCGGAGCGAATAACAAGATCTCTCGTGTTTGATAGTGTTGAGCCACGACCAATCCCTGAGCGGTCGCCTGATTGACCAGGCGCATCATCACCACATCCTTTTTCGTCATTCCCATGCGAAACTCCTTGTGTTCTGTGCACATGGCTTGCCATTTGAACTACTTGTGAAGCTTCATCACCTCAGAAAGCCTTCTTGGGGAAAAATGGAGATCGCGCTCAATCGGCAAGCCAAACGGCCCCCTCGCTTCTGCAAGCTCTGAGAGCCGGAAGTAACCCAGCTCCTTTTCAAACCCAACAACCCAGCCGAAAAACAGGTCTTCGCCATCGAATTCCAGGGCATAGAATGTCCAGTTGCTATCCGGGGTGAAAAACTTACAAATCACAAGCGGGTCTTCCACATGTTCCTGTGAGTAGAGCGGAGGGAGCATGTCCCGTAGCTCGTTGGTCAACAGTTCTATAGCTTTCCCTCACTTCCTATAAATGAACATCCTACGTCAATGCCATCCCAAAACAACAAAAGAGACACTCGATCACGAGTATCTC
>CATPCK010000125.1 GCA_955652655.1 uncultured Ktedonobacteraceae bacterium
CGGTTTCGCCAAACAAGCGCGCAGGTATGCCTCTCTCCTTGGTACCTCCATGGCCATCGCCGACAAAGAACGTATCGCGCACGACGAGAAAGCATCCATCTTGCAGATCATAGGCAACGTGAAAGGCAAAACTGCCGTGGTAGTGGATGACTTTACCATATCCGGTGTGACACTGGCCAACGTCTCTGAAAAGCTCATGGAACAGGGTGCCAGAGCGGTCTACGCTGTAGTCACACATGGCGTTTTAACGGAAGGCTCTGTCGAGCGCATCGATAAAAGTCCTATCATGCAACTGCTGATTACAGATACGGTCGAAAATCAACCCGTTAAGTTTTCGCCTAAGGTTGAGGTGGTGTCGGTCGCTCCTCTCTTTGCGGAGGCCATCAAGCGCATTCACAACAGAGAAAGCATCAGCGAGATGTTCTCTTGAAAACCCTGCTTGGTAATTGGCGGTCCCTCTGTTCGCTCACTCTTGCTCCTCGATCCAGCGCGGCAATTCTGCTATCGACGGCAGGATTGCGTCAGGGTGCACTCGCTTTAAAAGCGGAGAATCTGCCCGATGTTTACCTGTACAGACCAGGATACCGCGCAGACCCGTTCCTTGAGCACCTCCAATATCGTTCTCTATATCATCGCCCACCATGATTGCTTCGTGCGCATCCACATTGATCGAAAGCAATGCCTGCTCAAAAAATGCTCGAGCAGGCTTGCCCAGCACAATCGCCTCCTTGCCCGTCGCTACCTCTAATGCTCGCACAAACGGCCCGCTGTCTAACCTCAGTCCCTCGCTTGTGCGCCAGTAGAGATTGGTATGCATTGCCAGCAATACCGCTCCATTCATCAGCATACGAAAGGCGGCATTCATCGCCTCGTAGGTCAGTAACTCTTCGGCTCCACCGATAACGACAACATCTGCCTCCGACTGAACAAGCTCGATACCTGCAAAATCCGCGGCAGTATCGCCTTTCGTCAATACCCAGCACCGCTTTCCTGGATAGTGCTGGCGAATATAATTGGCTGTTGCTACCGGCGCGGTGATCAAATGCTCTTCAGCAATGGGAAGCCCGATGCCCTGTAATCGCTGTGCAAGCGTAGCGCACGCCAGCGTCGTTGTATTCGTAACAAAGCAGGTTGCATAGCCATGCTGCTCTAACCACCTCAATACCTCTATCGCACCCTTGATGGGCTGCATGCTCACATGCAAAACGCCATCGATATCGAGTAAAACACCATGAACAGGCTCCATCTGATCATCCTCTCACCAAAAGTAACGACGCTCCACGTTTACCATACAGAAAATATATATTTCCCACAGTAGGAAATGCAAGGGTTCGCCACCTATTACAGCACCAAATATAGGAGACTCTACCCATTGCATGACTGATTCGCTGGCTTCTCCGTTTGTATAAGCGTAGGGAGTGATAAGAAACCCGCAAGAAAGGGCCGCGGCCCTTCAGGGTGACAGCTGCAAAGTTCTTTAGAACAGCCGCATTCGGGGATTGATAATGGGATGGAGAGCCACAAGAATAGCTAACATGACATCAAGTAGTAAATGATGTTATAATAGCCGCGATGAGAGCCTTTCAGTTAGGAGTTGGCATATGAACGGTGACATGGTTGGTCGTGTCATCAAAGGTAGGTATAAGCTCATAGACGAAAGAGGTCGAGGCAGCTTTGCCACCGTCTACGTCGCACGCGATACAGAAAATAACCACATTTATGCAGTAAAGGTCATGCACCTTGAACTCTCAAATGATGGTGAACTACTCGCGCGCTTCCAACGAGAGGCACATATCCACCTGAACCTTAGTGATCCTCATATCGTGCGGATCGTCGATTATGGGAACGACAACCAGATGCATTATATCGTAATGGAATATATCGATGGGCAGAACCTGAAGTACGATATGATTACTCATGGTCCGATGGAACCATTACGAGCATTGAATTACACTCGCCAGATCGTCGAGGGATTGGATACCGCTTATAAGCAGGGGGTGGTGCATCGCGATATTAAACCACAGAATATTCTTATCAATGGAAAAGACGTGGTAAAGATCGTTGATTTTGGATTGGCGCGCAGCAGAGAAACCGTCACTCTTACACAATCCAACGTATTTATGGGCACAGCCTACTACATTTCGCCAGAACAGGCGGAAAGTGGGCGTTCAGCGGACACCCGCTCTGATCTCTATTCGGTTGCAACTGTTCTGTTTGAGATGCTAACTGGTAACCCTCCTTTCGAAGGAGAAACGGCGGTAGACATCGTCATCAAACATATGAACGAAAAAGTTCCTTCCATCTGCCGCTTACGCCCCGACCTGCCTGTTGAGATGGATATCTTCATGCAGAAGGCAATGGCGAAAGCGCCCGCGGATCGCTATGCGACACCGCAAGAGTTCATTGCAGCACTCGACCAGCTACAGGAACGTATCCAGGCAATGCCACCAGGTAAGCGAGTCTCAGGGCCAGGATACGAACAAAAACCAGGACCGGCAGGACCTGCTATAACTCCGGCTGCTCCACCAAAACAAGCTCACATTGTGGTTATCTCCACTGGGCAACAGATTCCTTTAACTGGTGAGTTAATGGTTGTCGGTCGTCAGGATCCAATTCTGGGTATTTTTCCAGAGATCAACCTTGCAGACAAGACGGTTGGACGACGCCACGCCTACCTGAGGAATCAGCAGGGAGTATATACCGTCGAAGATCTCAATGCCTTGAATAAGACTCGCTTGAATGGAATTACCTTAACACCACACGAAGAACGTACGCTCAAGGATGGCGATACTCTACGCTTTGGCAGTGTTGAGGTGCGTTTTGAATTGCGATAGTAGTGGCGTTACGTTGCACTTCATCGCATTTTATAGCATAAGCACTCGTGAATATCTGTGGGCGGCTCCATAAACCGCTCCTACGATCAGAGGGGTGAGCGACATGACAGAGAGACTTACGTTGATAGTTTTTGCTTCTGTTTCCAGTATTCTCATGAACCCAATTGTGATAATTGTGGCAGGTTTAGCACTTGTCGTAGTTATCCTGGTGACAGTTCTTTTTCTTTTCCGCAATAGCGGAAAAAATAAGGCAGCAAAAGCTGATAAAGGCATGCCGGCATCGGATTGGCAGCGCCAGGGACAACAGGCGAATGCGCCAGGAGCGTGGAATCAACCCGGGGCTGGAGCTCCAGGCGATTGGGCCCAACAACAACCCGGTGCCTGGGGCGCTCAATCCCCTGCGCAGCAACCTGGTGCCTGGGGCGCTCAATCCCCTGCACCGCAACAACCCGGCGGTTGGGGTGGTCAGTCCTCCCCACAACAGCAGCCCGCGGAATGGGGCGCCGCTCCTTCCAGCACGCCATCTGCTGGTGGGGGCATAGGCGGGAACCAACCTGCCTGGGGTCAGGATGCAACATTGATGCCTCAAAAATCAGCACAGGACCCGTGGGGGCAAGCGCAAGCAGCGCCACAACAACAAGGCGCCCCGCCATGGGGTATGCCCGGCAATTCACCGTCACAACCACAGGCGGCCACTGGATATGGTGGCAGCGGCTCCGGGCAATCGTGGCAGCAGTCGGGACAACCTGCAGCGAACAAAGATCCCTGGGGGCAAGCTGCCCAGGCGCAGCCGGCGGCATGGGGACAGCAGCCTTTCCAGCAGCCAGCCTCATCACCTCCACCTGCGGCCGGCAACGCTGCAATTCCCTCCTGGCAACAGGGTCCCCCACAAGGACAAGGCTTTGGCGCTCCTGGTATGCAGCCAGATGCGGCTCCAATGTTTGGTACCAATGACAACGATAAGACGATGCTTCGTCCCAGCGGCCCGCAGGGCTCCCTTGGTACCGTACGCGTCGAAGAAGGCAAAGAGCCTGGAAGAGTCTACGAGGTACGCAAAGATGAACTGAGCATCGGCCGTAGCCGCGAAAGCGATATCTTCCTTGAAGATCTGGCGGTGTCACGTCTTCATGCCAAGATCGTCAACCTGGGCAGCGGAAATTATGCCTTAAAAGATGAGGGCAGTGCCAACGGGACCAAAGTGAACGGTCAGTTGGTCAATAAATATCAAACCTATCCTCTCCAGGAGGGAGATAAAATACAGCTAGGCCAGACCATCTTAGTTTTCGCCAGGCGTTAGCATATGCCATTGAGGCATATTTGATCGACCCAAAAGAGGAGGAGGAGGAGGGGCGCGGAGCGTACTTGTACTGCTTCTTTGCCCACAGCATACTGTGCAACAAGACGATCTGATCGGTGTGACGCTTGGGAACTATAAAATACTGGCTCAGCTTGGCCAGGGAGGCATGGCGCGCGTCTATAGAGCGCACCAGGAGAACCTTGACCGCGAAGTCGCGGTCAAGGTTCTTCCACCGTGGTTTGTTGCAGACCGCAACTTTGTTGAACGGTTCAACCTGGAGGCTCGACTTGTCGCCAGGCTCTCACATCCTAATATTGTAACCGTACATGATGCCGATGAGTACCAGGGTCACCTCTACATTGTGATGCAGTTAGTTGATGGCGGAACGCTGAAACTGCGCCTGGATCAACTGGAGGCCCTCGATCAAAGGATGGATGTCCTGGAAGCCAAACGCATCTTCACGCAACTTGCCAGCGCCCTCTCCTATGCGCATGAACAAGGCATCATTCACCGTGACGTGAAACCCGTCAACGTCTTGATGGATCGCTCCGGGCGGCCAATCCTCTCCGATTTTGGCATCGCGAAGGCCCTGGCAGGTAGCAAAGAATTGACCCGCCAGGGCGCGGGGGTTGGAACACCAGAATATATGTCACCTGAACAATGCCAGGGGGGACCTGTTGATGGAAGGGCAGATATCTATGCCCTCGGTGTAATGCTCTTTGAGTCATTGACGGGACGCCTGCCCTTCATGGCGGACAACTACCCCGCACTCGCCCACAGCCACATCTACGAGCCGCCACCCCATCCAAATGCCATCAATCCCGCCTTGGACCCCGCAGTCTCTCAGGTCATCATTACCGCGCTTATGAAAAATCCAGCGCATCGCTATCAACAGGCCAACGATATGGCCGAAGCTCTTGAGCAGGCAGTCCATTCATTGCCAGGCGACAATGGTCAACGGGGCAGTGGAGCGTTAGAATATACTGACCCCAGCCGCATGGCTACCATACCTCTCTTTACCTGCCCCAACTGCCGGCACTTCAATAAAGCAGAAACGCGCTTTTGTACCGCTTGTGGCTTCCCCCTTAATCAATGCCGCATTTGTGGCGCCCAAAATCCGGCCAATAATCGCTTTTGCTCCAAATGTGGGCAGCCCCTTCACAAACGTCAATAGACAAACTCGTCTATGTATCTATTCCGGCGCGGGTAAACCCTGGACCGCCCCATGCCCGCCAGAGACCTGGCTACGATTTCGCGCCAGCGGAAAACGTACTTCTGCTACAGTTCGTCCCACATTCCCATCCCGCCAGAGGGCAAATCGTCCTCCCAGGTCACCGATAAGATTTTTGATCAGCGAGAGGCCCAGACCTTCACTACTTTCTTCCTCACCGGGTTCCAACTGCTTCAGTTTCGTGCCCATATCGATAACCTGCACAATGACCATCCCATCTTCCTCACGCCCACGTATCGTAACAGTTCCTTCTTTAAGGCCAACCATGCCGTGCTTGATCGCGTTTGAGACCATCTCATTGAGCACAAGCGCCAGGATGGTGACAGCACGCGAAGGGATAACAATGGGACAGGGTTCCACCTCAAATGTGATGTGTTTCTCTGGAGGTCGCAGGTTGGCATTGGCCACCCCTACGATTTTCCGCGCTATATCTTCAACCTTCGCTTCACTTACATCTTCATGCGCGAGTAAATCATGGGTCGCCGCCAGCCCTTGTACGCGATTGACACTCTCTGAGAGAGTATAACGCACTTCAGGAGATTTTGTGCGTCGGCGCTGCAAAGAAAGTATGCCCCCAACGGTAGCAAGGTTGTTTTTTACACGGTGATGCAACTCTCGTAATAATATAGACTTTAACTCAAGACCACGCCGGGTCTCCTCATAGAGACGCGCATTCTCAATGGCAATGGCCGCTTCGTTAGCAAAGGTAATGACCAGCTGCATCTGTTCATGCGAGAGTGAATGGCGGTGACTACTATAGATGCAGATACAACCAAGGACTTTTCGCTTCACCTGTAATGGGACACATAAAACAGAATGGATTTCTGAGGAGACTCCGGGGTCCGGCGAAATAAAACAGTGTTCATCATTCTGGAAACAGTCTACAGCCATACTTGGTCGGCCCGTCTGTACCGAGCGACCAGCACAACATTGGCCAACTTCTAGCTGCAACCCCTCTATCATTGCACTATTCAAACCATAGTGTGCAACGATATGCAACAGATGTTTCTCCTGGTCCAACTCAAAAATACACGATCGTTCAGCCCCCGAAAGGTGTACGGCTTGCGTAGCGATAATCTGCAGCACCTCATCCAGGTTGAGGGTCGAGGCAATGATGGAGGATACCCGGTGCATGGTAGCCAGTTCGTGAACTTTGCGCCGTAGCTGTTCGTCTGTCTGCTCATAGAGCCTGCCATTTTCGATATTGATGGCGACGATGCCTGCAACAACCTCAACAAAGTCCCTCTCTGCATTGCTAAAATCACGCATCTCAGTTGACTGTACACTAATAACACCTATCAGGCGCTCGGTCGTGCCGAAGAAAATAATAGGGATAGCCATCAACCCATGATAATCCGTGTTATATGTGCGTACCTCGGAAGCGAAATGATGGTCAGACAGGGCATCGCGCACGAGCAAAGGACGGCCCTTGTCCGCGACCCACCCGCTGTAACCCTCACCGAGTCGAAGTGTAAAATGCATCCCCCCTAATGGGCGCGGACCGTTAGTAGCGCGTAGAGTGAGCATGCGTTGGAGCTCATCGTAGAAAAAGATCGTGCAAAGATCAGCCTTCATTTCCTCCGCCACGACCTTGGTAATTACTTCAAGCGTCTGATCCAGGTCCATCGTGGAATTACTGACGCCGTTAATACGCTGTAGTGCCAGAAAACGCTGTTCAATCTGCTTTGCCAGCGAGTTCCGCTCAAGGGTAACCTGGTCAATAGCGCTCTGATAGCCACGTGTGAGGGCAAGCATAGCACCAGACTGCACTTGAAACAAACGGGAAGTCGCCTCGACAAGTAGTCTTGGCCTCTCTTCCTCTGAAGCTACAGGGACTTGCTTGAAAAGATCTTGTAACTCCAGCGCCAGCGCATCGACATAGCGCTGCAACGCTTGTAGCCGCACATCTAACTTACCGCCCTGCTTCGCAAGCCAGTGACCGGATTGCTCAAAACGGGCGAAAAGCGTGGGGTCATCATCGCCGATAAGAGCTTCAAGCAACAACCAGGCATCACTACCTTCTTCCGGCCCTTCACTATCACCTGAAGCATTTTGTAAGCTGACTCGCAATCTGGCTATGTGTTGCGCCAGTACCCGATCAACCTCGCTGCCCTGTATCACGACATTCCTGCTCTACTAACTAACCCGATTTTTGTGGAGTTACGGGCCTGCAGCTGCAGGCGGCCAATCCTGCAACTCCACAAATAGCCGCGTGTCGCCTTCGGTGGCGAAAAAATGTGCGCATGGGGTTAACTAACTCTACTACATACAATCTCATTGTAGATTGGCTAGAAAACTCTGTCAAGGACATGTACCAATCGAGCAGCTATTTGAAGGAGCGCTAGCCCTGCCGGGTTGCTAAGCATCCCCCTTTTCTTCCTGCCGCTGCAAGTAGCAATAGCCAATTTAGGAAACTCATACTTACTATACCAGCAGTCATACGTTGTGAAAAGTAATGACACGATTATGCACAGAATGAATACATCAAATAAAAGAATGCCTGGGGATGCCCCCGAACAACAGAACTACGTAAACGCACGAACGCAGCATAAGGACCTTGGGATGAAATGCACAAATTGTGGTTATCCACTTTCACCAACAAATGCCAGCATAACTTGCCCTCGATGTCATACCTCTTTTGCATCTGGCCCAGGACCTGTTGTACAACGACATCCCCAGGAGCAGGGAAGTAATCAGGCATGGGCAGGCGCGAGTAGCCCGGGTAGCCAACAAGCATCCTGGGGACAGGCTGAGCCTTTTCTCCAACAACGGCCATCTCCTCAGCCCACTCCACCCTCCCCTGCATGGGCAACAGGCTTGTCCCAAAACCAAATCATTTTTTCACCCGTTGAGCAAGCACCTTTTCCTCAGCCAGGACAAATGTGGCAATCGGCACCAACACCAGGAAGTATGCCAGCCACGCTTAACTATAGCAGTGCTCCACACGATGTGCCTGCTCGCACAGCGGGAGCAATGTATTCCTCGCCCTCTACGTCTGCACCTTCGATACGACCGCAGGTACGTCGCGCGAGTAATCTCGGTTTCATAGTGGCTGGTCTGTGCGTGTTTGCTGGCGGGCTACTCCTCATCTTTGTCTATATCATGGCGTTGGGGCTCCCTTCCCCTGGTTCGACGAGCACCTCGTCAACAGCACCAACGGTAACGAATAATGCCCCCTCAACGCTACCCACCAGCACCGCCGCGCTCTCCCCCACGGTTATCCCATCTCCAACCGCGGGAGCATTTCCCGGTCAACAATATATCGATAACTCCCAGATGGCAAGCTCAGTCAATACCATTACTGCCCAACCCATACAGGCAACAACAGCGTTCAAAGTCAACCAGAAAATTTATGTCACCTTAAATATCCATCCTGATGGCAAAAACGGTGCCGTTTGC
>CATPCK010000126.1 GCA_955652655.1 uncultured Ktedonobacteraceae bacterium
AGCACCGTTTTGAGCTTGATGGATCAGGCTGGAGTCCGCAATGTCGCTCGTCAGATGCGCTACTTTGACGCTTCTTTGGAGCAAGCTCTCGCTCTTTTACTGACTGGTCGCTGCTTGGTTTACTAGAATGGGAAAGCCCTGACAACCCCACCTCCATGTTACAAATGACGTTTCTCCTTCGTTCTAATTATCGTAGAACAGAAGCTTCTACACAAATCTACTTTCAGGTTCATAACACGGAGTTTCGCTTGTAGTGCGGCAAGTAGTGCTTCTTGTAGGTTGTAATCTGTAGGTCGTATTTCGTAACACATGTATCATTTTCAGGGAGTCAATTGCTTGGCTCCCTATCTTAATTTTTATACGGTCTTGAACTGGTGTAGGCAAAAACTACCATTTCCTCCAAAAAACCTTGCCATTTCCCCTCTAATCACTATACTTAGATATTGGGAATTTTACTGAAAAATATGTGCTTTAGCATTCTACCCATACACGTTGATTTGATAGTGGTCAACTTTTCAATATTTAAACCTATATAGCAACTCATCACTATAGTGAAGTCTCCTCTCAAGGGGAGAGAAAGCAGGAAACATGACTACATTAGAGGGAAAGAGGGAACTCACTGCCTCCACTGTGACTCCTATTGTGCAAAGCTTAGATTCTGAAGAGTACATACCTAAAGCTTTACCGCGTTTTTTGAAGACGCGCGACATGATAGCACTTTACATTCTCGCGGTATTCTGGATAAGTAACGTCAAAGGGGTTGCTTTAGGTGGTGCAGCCACCTTCACCTATTGGCTGCTGGTTGCTGTGGCATTCTTCCTGCCTTGCGCACTGGTTACCGCTCAACTTGGGGTGATGTTCCCCCACGAGGGATCAATTTATAACTGGACCTATAAAGCGCTAGGGCCTTTCTGGAGCTTTTTTGTAGGCCTGTGCGCCTGGCTCCCAGGGGTCCTATTGCTGGTGAGCGCGGCAGATATCATAGTAAATTGCCTGCAGACGCTCAATTCGCAGTGGCTCGTTCCTGTATGGCAGCAGGGACTAGCCATTATCTGCATCACCCTGTTCGCCGGGTTCGTCTCGCTCCAGCGAGCAAAGACGGTCCAGCATCTCATTAATATGACGGCCTGCATAACTGGTTTTGTTGTGCTGTTGATCGGTCTGTCGGCCGTTATCTGGCTTTTCAAAGGGCATCCTTCCGCCACGAGCTTTGCTCCCTCCGCCTGGGCAATCAATGTCGACCCACAGGCAGGAAACCTCGGCCTACTGGGGACGGTAACACTCGCTCTGTTGGGCGCAACAATGCCGCTGAATATGGGCGGTGAGATCAGCGGAGAGACCTCACGGGAGCAGCGCAGGATCATCACAGGACATCTACTGTGGGGAACCCTGCTCGTCATTGTAGGGTATTTTACAGTTACCTTTGCGGTGCTCGTCGTAGAGGGACCGAATGCCGCGTTACAGGCGGCGAATCCTATCGTACTGCTCGTCGGCACAGTGGATACCGTTCTTGGGCGAGCGGCGGGAAATATCACCATGATCTGCATCATGCTGTTCTTCCTGATCGTCGCCATCTTTGAAATTTGTGTTTCGGCGCGCCTGCTGCTGGTAGCAGGAATAGACAAACGTCTTCCGCGCAATTTAGGATTGCTTAACCGTTCCCGGATTCCCAGGAATGCGATCGTCCTCCAAACGATTGTTGCGGTCGTTTTCACCCTCGTTATCTTCTTTCTTGTCCCGTACGCCGTGCCGAGCCTCGGAGACCCTGCGACTTTGACCACCAACGCGTATACCGTCACAGCGGCAAGCTTGCTGCTGTTGTGGGCCTTCTCATTCATCTTCCCCTTTGCGGATCTGGCATTCCTATATTTCCGCCATCGCAGAAACGCCTCCTCCAGAGAGGCCTTCACGAGACAGCTCATCTACCCATTTCCGCTGCTGGCAATCTGTATCGTCGTGGGTCCGCTTGTCTGCACAGGAGCCATCGTTGTCACCCTGCTCTATACCTGGATCCCGACGTTCATCACTAACAGCCAGTGGTTGGCACTCGTGGGGATTCTGACGCTCATTTTGCTCGTTATTTTCGCGGTTGCGAGTATGTATATAACCAGCCAGGTTGACAGGGAGAGACTTGCCCTCAAGGAAGATTAATCCCCTTTAATAATGGAGAATCCATTGAGCAACGAGCATGGACACTTGCCCTACCATGTGATATACTGTAGCAGACGTAATGGAAGCACCATGTATTGTGTTACCCATTGCCAGGTACATCAATACCTCAGGAAAGTCCAGATACAAAAAACAGCAATAAAGCAAGAAGACAGGCGAAAGGGGTCTAACATCAATGCCTAAAAAGGGTGAACTTTCAAAGACGGCTCGTGCCTCACTCGCAAACCGCGAAGAGCTCAACCATCTTACCAACCGCATTTGCAACAAGTGCGGCGAAGCAATCATGCTCAAAGAACTCCAACCCGTGAAGGTCGTTGGCAAGGGCATGGTCTACTACCATAAATCCCACTACAATGTACAGTAGGTTTTCATAGGTAGCTTCATACGACACAATAAACCAAAAATAAAACAAGCCTTTATTTGCAAGGCTTGTTTTATTTGAGGAGCAAGGAGCAAACAATGGACGATAGCCAAATTCTGAATAGCATCAACAAGCTGGTCGAAGAAGAACATGAGCTCATAAAACAAGCAGAAGGGGGCGAACTCGATGAAACTAAGCGTGCCCGCATGCACGAAGTAGAAATCCAACTGGACCAATGTTGGGACCTCTTGCGACAACGCCGCGCCCGCAGAGAATTTGGACTCAACCCCGAAGAAGCCAAAGTGCGCGATGAAAACATCGTCGAGCACTACCAACAATAATCATAACTGTAAGGAAGGCCATCGCGGCCACCTTGAAAACTATGTCGTAAAATAGAGGTACACAGCCAGTATGGCCCCTATCAGGCACGTCACAATCGTCATGAAGATGGCAAAGCCGCGATGAGGATGAAACTCTTCCTTATCGATAGCACGTCGATTCTGTAAGAAATTGAGCAGCGCTACCACCATCACCACAATGCCAAGTATCGTCAAGGTAATACCCACCAGAGACGAGTAGTGACTGGGAAGGGGCGCATTCGTTATTTTTATACCAATTTCTCGCAGCAGCAGCCCAAAACGCTCGACAATAAAGCCAAAACCTATGATTGCCAGGCCAGTACGTATCCAGGCAAGAAACGTACGCTCGTTGGCCAGGTGATCCGTGACCTTCATACTGATAAGAAACCGCGAAGAGCGTGCAGGTGGCGCTTCACCTACTGGTGTCGAGCTTTTGACATTCTCAGTATCGCTACCGTCTATCTCTTCTTGTTGAGCCATAAGTTATTTGTCCATTGCAGTGTTTCACTTAACAGAAAAAGCATAGCATAATACGTAAGATAACCACAAGTCCAGAAAACTCTTC
>CATPCK010000127.1 GCA_955652655.1 uncultured Ktedonobacteraceae bacterium
AGTGGACACTAAACACTGTCCACTCTGTCCAGTGTCCACATCGTTGTGTTATCCAGGGACAGCAGTGTCCAGTAGGTTGAGAGAGACACCCGCTTTTTACAGTATGTAAGAGAATAGGTACAAGAAGGTTTATTACAGGCAGAAAGGAGGCAACGTCCATGCAACTGGTAGAACAGCACATCATTCGCACGCATGACCCACGCTATGCCATCATCGATGCAGCGGCATTCGCCTCCAAGAACCTGTACAATGCCGCGCTCTACCTTGTGCGCCAGTCCTTCATTTGTGAGCATCGCTACCTCAACTACCACGAAGTCCAGAAGCGTATGCAGTCCCATGAAGCCTACAAAGCCTTACCGGCGAAGGTCAGTCAGCACGTCTTGATGCAACTGCATCATGATTGGGAAAGCTTCTTCAAGGCACAAGCCGCCTACGAGGAAGACCCTTCTAAATTTCTCGGACATCCCAGGCTTCCCAAGAACAAGCACAAGATCGAAGGCCCCAATATCCTCATCTACACCATGCAGGCGGTCAGCCGTGACAAGAGCAGCTTGAAACGAGGCATCATCAAACCATCGATGCTCCCAATCACCGTCAAGACCAAACAGGACCCGAGGACCATCTCACAAGTTCGCATCGTCCCTCGCAAAGGGTTCTACGTCGTCGAAGTCGTCTATGAACAAGACCCTGTCCAAGCCACTGTCAACCCTGCTTGGTATGCTGGGATAGACCTTGGCATCACCAATCTGGCAACTGTAGCATCAAACAAACCTGGATGTGTTCCAGTAGTCGTTAACGGCAGGCCAGTCAAGTCGATCAACCAGTTCTATAACAAGCGCAGAGCAGAACTCCAGAAGAAGCTTGGGAGCACAGGCACCACACAGCGGATGGAACGCGTAACCACCAAGCGGAACCGGCGCATTGATCTCTACATGCACACGGCAAGCCGCAAGATCATTGACTGGCTCGTGCAAGAGGGGATAGGCACGCTCGTCATTGGCAAGAATGACGGGTGGAAGCAGGAAGTGGAGATGGGCAAGCACACCAATCAAAACTTTGTCCAGATCTCTTATTCTCTTTTTATCCAGATGCTCACCTACAAGTAGGATCTGGTCGGCATTCGCGTTCAGCTCACCGAAGAGTCCTACACGAGCAAGGCCAGCTTCCTTGACCGTGATCCCTTGCCCGTACGCGGCAAAGGCACGAGCTCGAAACACGTCTTCAGCGGCAAGCGGGTGGAGCGTGGACTCTATCGTGCAGCAAATGGGCGAGAGATCAATGCTGATGTCAACGGAGCGGGCAACATTCTGAGAAAAGTAGCCCCTGATGCCTTCGGGTCGGAGGGGGTAGAGGATGGGAAGAGGGTGGCACCACCCTTGGTAGTCCATCCTGTACGGATCGTCATTCCCCGTACGAAGCCGAAAAAAGCAAGCCGTCACTAGATCGCTCTCTGTTTCGGAACTATTCACTCTCTTCTGCGTTTTCTGCGCTCCTCTTCTAAATCGGTCACAGTGCCTTCAACTATTTTACTGTTATCGATATCTGGTTCCGAAAATCGGGCGGAGGGGCGGCGAGTTGAAAAGCTCTGTTGCATCCTGCTTACATCCGCCACTGTGCGAGAGATGTTGGTGCCTATGTTGAAGAGGAAGAGCACTACGGCTATGCCAAACCAGACGCTCAAACCAACCAGCAAGGTGACAAAGCCTCCAACGAAGCCGTTGACGAAGCTCTCGTAGATGACTGCTGCAAGTATAAGGATCCAGAAAAAACGTACAAGCAATTGTAATGACCAATGAAAGAACCAGAATACGGCTTTCACGGGATCGGAGGGCATGTCCCAGTCTGGAAACAGCCACTTTCTCCTGCTCCTACGTTTTCTATTGTTCACTTTGGTCTTTCCTTCTCAATGGTACTTGCTCTTTGTAAAACATATTGTAGCAGTCTAGTGGAGCTTTAGCTAGTGTTTTTTCAGACACATTGAGGACGCGAACGCTATTATTTTATCTTGTCGATTGCCACCGTAGCTATCAGGAAGATGGTAAAGCTAGCAATACCGAAGCTGATCCATCCTCCTGTGCCTCCCACCATAATCACGAAGAGAAAAGCGAACAAAACAAGCATCAGCATCGAAATCACAGCCAGTGCTATGCGGAGAACATTCTTGTCAAACGGCTGGGGTTGCGGATACACTTTCCCTGCCGCACCCTGACCCAGGCGTTGCGCAATGCGCTGTGCCACGGCTTCAACAAAATCGTCATCAATCGTCTCATTGTGTGGAGGTTGTCCGTAAGGGGTCTCGAATTGTTGCTGAGTAAATGCCTGATTCCCTTCATATTGTCCATAGGTGGATTTCGATTGTTCGTGCAATGGTTCGCTCGATCCCATTTGCGGCGTCATTACGTATCATTCCTCCTGCTCATCCTAATATCTGATATCTGACTTCCTGCCTTTGCTACTTCTACGTACAGATAAGCATGGAGTTGTAGCCAGGGGGAGGCATGTTTTTCTAATTCCTCAACCGCTTCGAGGTTCGCAATGATTTTTCGTGCTGTTGCAGGATTGGCAGTCTCAGGCTGCCAATCCTGCAACAGCACGATTCTTATTCGTCACGAAGCCGGTATGGTGATGGTGTTTCCTCCAGAAGGGGTCCGCAGCATTGTTGACCGCGTTTCCTGATTGATATACGTCTCAAAATGAATGGGACCAAGCGATGGATTAAATGGAACTGTGGTGGAGGATTGCACGCCTACAGTTACAGAGGTTGGCTTGAAGCCGTTCCTGGGGAACGCCATAGCATCTAGCAATTGATCCCCAGCGCGCATGCCCGTAAAGCTACAGGTGTTTCGTTGCAGGGAGCTGTTATTTCCGCCTGGTTGCGCTGTGATGGTGTAATTATGGGTTGTGCGCGAAGCAGGCTGTACAGGTCGCAAGATATTCCATTGAGTCACTATCCATGAAGAGCTATTGCTGCCCAGGTTCTGTGTCTTCATCTTATAGAGTTGTAAGTCGTTGCCAAAGGCATTGGTACCAGG
>CATPCK010000128.1 GCA_955652655.1 uncultured Ktedonobacteraceae bacterium
CAGTAAGATGGAATAGCAGTAATAGGTAGCAGCCCAATCCCTTGACAACGAGAACATCCTGTGATATTGTTTAGTCGGCTAAACAAAGAGGAGAAGTTTGTGAGACAGATCCAGGATTATATCGGGTTCCAGTTGCTTCAGGTTCATAAAGCGCACCGTTCACGTGCTGAAGCAGCCTTTAACAAACTGGGCATTCATACCGGTCAGGAAATGATCTTGCTCCAGCTCTGGATCGAGGAAGGCATTCCACAATCGCAGCTGGCCGCTTGCATGGGGGTCGAACCCCCAACGGCGACCAAAATGTTGCAGCGCATGGAGCATGCGGGGCTGATCGAACGGAGACCGGACCCCGAGGATGCTCGGATCTCCCGCGTCTACCTGACCGAACGTGGCCGCGCGCTTGAACAGCCCGTCCTGGAGGTGTGGAAGCAACTCGAAGTACAGACTGTGGCCGGTTTGTCACCCACGGAGCAGGCGCTCTTACGCCGCTTGCTCATGCAGGTGTCTGCAAATCTTTCCTGACTCGTCGTTGTTTTGGTAGCCCCGTTCCCGGGCAGAGAGCGTGGCTCTTCTTTCGGTAATATATTTTGCCGACTACTTACATTTTATAAGTAAGAAAGGAAAAAGATATGGCATCTACTCCCACTCGCCCAACATCCCAGGAAGGTTTCGCGACCCGCAAGTTGTTGTGGGTTGGACCGCTGACGATCATCGTCGCTGCCCTGGTCAATATGGTGATACGGACCATCGCGGTCGCGTTCTTCGGCGTTCCAGATGGCTTTACCTACTTACAGGCCCCCTTTGTCATCGGTAGTACCGTTGTCTTTTTACTGGTGGCCTTGCTGGCCTTTGTCCTGGTCGGTCGCTTTGCTCGCCGCCCTGTGCGGTTCTACCGCATTCTGGCACTGGTTGCCCTGTTCGTCTCGTTCCTCACTCCCGTCATGGCTCTGACCGGTCTGTTTCCCGCTCCGGGCATGAACCTGCACATCTTCTGGATCATGATCGTGATGCACACAGTGACAGCAATTCTTACGGTGAGCCTGCTGACCACGTTGGCCGTCGAACCGTAGCGCAAGCAGCAAGAAAAGAGGTGTGTTATTCCTCCCCGCTCTAAAGAGACGGGGCTTCCTAGCCCGATCTCAGTGAAAGAGTGGCGCTTCTCTTCCAAAACACGTTCATCACAAACGGGTTGCCCACGCCCGCTAGAAGTCCTTTCGGCACAGGGAACGCTCCAGGCAGCGTTTTAGAAGCGGTAGATGCACTATACTCTCATCAAGATGAAAAACGACCTCTACACTTCAAGAAAGGCAACATACATGAACACTGAATCAACAACAACGCACATCTTCTCTCGTCAACCACTGTCCGCCCTCGGTAAAGTCACTGCCGCGGCTTTGCTCGGCATAACTGTCTTGTGCGGCATAATATGGGGCTTCACGGGAGCTCACGCCACCGGGCTGCTCATCCTTACCATCATCCTGCTGCTCGGCACCGGGCTGGTCGCGAGTGGGATTCGCTGGACCCCGCTGCTCGGGACTCTCCTGGGGGGAGCGGTCATGATCATCTTCGCCGGTGAGCCCTATGTCATCTATCACCTGACCCAACCCAAAGGGCTGTTCGTCTTCTTTGTGATCATCTTGCTCATCTTTGCATGCGCGGTTGTGGCGCTTGGAGCGGGCATCAGCGCAACGGTGCAGAACTACCGTCGCGGTGAACGGCGGGCGCCACGCTGGCTCGCGTCCGCCCTGACGGGAATGGCCGGGGTTGTGATCGGCGCGATCCTCATTGCCGCCATCGCGCAACCAACTGTATCCACAAGCTCAACGACCACAAACGGAGTACCAGCCGTGCATTTGGGTCCCAGCAGCTTTATCCAGTCCTCTGTCACCATTGCCAAAGGCTCGCAACTCCTGCTGGTAGACGACGGCTCATTTCTCCACATTCTTGCCAACGGCACGTGGCAGAATGGCCAGCCAGTACGTTCTAAAGAGCAAAATGCCCCCATTGTCAACAATATACAAGTCAGCGGCGGTTCCGTTGAGATTGGACCATTTACCACTGCGGGAACCTACCACATCTATTGCACCGTCCACCAGGGCATGAACCTGGAAATCATTGTCCAGTAATGCGAACGCTCACAGAATAGGGGATACTTATGAACGAAACCAGACCATCTCAAAAGACCGGGGCGACCTATGCGGCCTATATAGTCGCTATCCTCTTTGCCATCCGCCTCCCAACCTTTTTCATCCCTGTCATCCGTGACGCTACCCCAACCAGTTCAATATTCCTGGATGAACTGAACGGTCTGCTGGGCGTTGCGCCCCACCTGCTTCTATTCCCGGTCGTCGCGGCCCTCCCGGCCCCACGCTGGGCAAAGGCTGCAGGTTATGGCTGGCTCGCCATCGACATCTCGACAGATATCATGGGCCTCAATGGTGTACCCCCACTGACCTATCTCTCGTTGCGCTACGGAGGCCATATTTCTGCTGCCCTCTGGATTGCCTCGGCCTCCTGGCAGGCAAAAGGCGCGACACGTGTTGTCGGCTGGCTCTTAGCATTCGACCTCGCCATTTACTCGTTCATCGCTTTCTTGCCCCTCACGTTTGTTGTGCTCTTGCCTTCACTCGTGCTGCTCCCGCTCTGGTTTGTGCTGGTGGGACGCCTTCTCTCACGGGAAAGGGAATACCGGCAGGTACGCAATGATGTTACAGAGTTGCGTTAAGAAATAGGGAAATGGTAGACTAACGGCATTGGACGAAGATAAGATGTATGCTGGTTATCACCCAGAACCCGGGAACGACTCACGCATACTTACGCGAGATATAGTCTCGAACCTCCTCTACCTGTCCACGTCTCCTGAACACCAGTGAGAGGAACGCCAGGCAGCGTGCATACAATTCAGCGTCCCCCATCCGCTCTCCAAGTGCTGCGCCAGCCTGCAATTGTTCCTCCGCTTCGTCGAGATTACCACACAACAGCAGGCAGTACCTGTGCGGGGATGGGACGCAGCCGCATCCGGGGGATGATGAAGGCAGCGTCGCCCAGCATCCTATCCCCCTTAAAGGATGGAGCACCCATGACATTTGTCACCTCCAAATCAGGATAGACTTCACTTCCCATCGATCCCGAACAAGTCTATACTCTGATGCAGTTGTGTTGCACTCTTTTTTTCATTCGTCAACAGAGTCTGATAAGCCAAAGGAGGAAGCATCATGAACTCCCATAATCAGGCAAACCAGCCCCCAGGATCGCACCAATCTGATGCTGACGCCCTGGTACTCCCCCTGACCACACTTGACCGGACGCAGCTCTCCCTGGTTGGCGGCAAGGCGGCGAACCTGGGCGAGCTGACCCGCGCAGGCTTCTCTGTTCCCGATGGCTTCTGCGTGACCACTATTGCCTATGCCATGGTGAGCGCTAGTCTTGAGCCCGTACTGGCAGAACTGGCAAGGCTGGGGAACGACGATGTTGCACGTCAGGCAGGGCTGGCTGCGGCGGCACGCGCTGCCTTGCTTCAGGCATCTGTTCCAACGAGTATTACCGAAGCCATCACTAGAGCCTACCAGGCGCTGGGCAACGAAGAACCCGTCGCCGTCCGTTCCTCCGCGACCGCTGAAGACCTTCCTTCCGCGAGCTTTGCTGGTCAACAAGAAACCTACCTCAATACTATTGGGGTCAAGGCTGTGCTCACGACAGTTCAACACTGCTGGTCGTCTCTGTGGACCGAGCGCGCTGTGAGCTACCGCCGCAGCCTGAGCATCGATCCGGGCGTCGTGCGCATAGCGGTTGTTGTCCAGCGCATGATCGAGGCGCAGTGCGCTGGCGTTCTCTTCACGGCCAATCCACTCACTGGCAAGCGACACCAGGTGGTAATTGATGCCAATCCAGGCCTGGGGGAAGCTGTCGTCTCTGGCGCGACCAACCCCGACCACTTCGTCGTCAATACGACCACCGGCGAGATTGTCGAGCGCCGCCTGGGCGACAAACAGATCATCATCCAGGCAACTCCTGGAGGAGGAACTCAGAAGATCGCAACAAACCCTCGTACTGCTGAGCCTTGCCTCTCTGATGCCCAGGTATGTGCGCTTGCGGAGCTTGGGGCAAAGGTCGAGGCGCATTTTGCAGCACCCCAGGATATCGAGTGGGCAATGGATGCCTCTGGTCAATTCTTCCTGCTCCAGGCGCGTCCGATTACGACCCTGTTTCCGCTGCCTGCTGCTGCCCCACCTGGCGGTGAGTTCCTGCGCGTGTACTTGTCGTACAATGTCCAGCAGGGCACCTACCGGCCCTTCACGCCCATGGGCATTTCTGCTACCCGCCTGCTCGTTTCATCGTTAGCGACGCTCGCCGGATTTCCTCCGCGTGAACCGCTTACTGGCCCCGGCTTCGTCACGGAGGCCGCATCTCGTATCTTTTTTGACGTAACTGCTGCGCTGCGTAGCTCGTTTGGACGCGCGTTCCTCATACGGGCGATGTCGGAAGCAGAGGTTCATGCCGCAGTCATCTTCCGGCAGCTTGCGAGCGATCCGCGCCTCTCTCTCCGTCCCATCCCGCGTCTCTCGCTCTTTCGCGCGATCATCCTGCTGCTCGTTCGTACAGGCATGCCGTGGCATCTGCTCCATGCACTGCTCTTGCCTCAGTCTGCTCACGCGCGACTGCGACGACAAGTTCGTATGTTACGTAGTGCAGGGAAGGTCGCTGCGAACGCTTCAGCCTCCGACCGCCTGGCAGCCGTGGAGCGACTCATCCTTGACTCACCGCCGCACCTGTTATCTGGTGCCTCTCCAGTTATGCTCGGTGGTATGCAGGCCTTCGCCCTTGCTAGCAAATTCCTCGGCGATCTTGCGACGGCGAGCGAACTTCAGGTGGTGTTACGGGGAGCGCCGTCCAACCCGACCACCGAGATGAATCTTGCGCTCTGGTCGTTGGCAAAGCAGGTGCAAATCGACCCGGCGATAACTCACCTGCTCCAGCAAACTCCACCAGTTCGGCTGGCAGAGGACTACCGCAACGGGAGCCTGCCTCCGCTGCTCCAACACGGCCTGGCGACCTTCCTGGCAATCTATGGGCATCGCAGCGTGGCCGAACTCGACCTGGGCGTGCCACGCTGGTCGGAGGACCCGGCGTATGTGCTCGGTATTCTCGCCAGTTACCAGGAGATTCGTGATCCTGTGCTCTCCCCGGATATGCAATTCCGGCGAGCAGCAGAAGAGGCTGAGGTGATGATGTCCGAGCTAACACGCCGGGCCAGGCGCAAAAGCTGGCTGCGCGGCCTGTTCGTTAGCTTCTTCCTCGGACGAGCCCGCGCTTTGGCAGGCTTGCGCGAAATGCCCAGATTCTGTTTCACATTGCTCCTGGCGCGAGCACGGGCGCTCCTGTGGCCGGTTGGAGAAGAACTTGTACGGCTCGGGCCGCTGGAGGTAGCCGGCGATATCTTTTTCATCACCCTGCTCGAAGCGCACGAAGCCCTCGCCGGAACCGATATGCGCGCGCTTGCCAGCGCCCGGCGGGCCGACTTTGAACGCGAACTGACCCGCCGCCATGTGCCTCTCGTGCTGCTCTCTGATGGCACCGAACCCACCATCCAGCCAGACATTACCGGACTGGCTCATAATACCCTCCAGGGGACGCCAGCCTCGCCGGGCATCGTGACCGCACCTGCGCGGGTGATACTTGACCCGCATGGCGCGAGCATAGCTCCTGGCGAGATCCTGGTCGCACCCTCGACCGATCCCGGTTGGACACCCCTCTTTCTCACGGCTGGTGGCCTGGTGATGGAAATGGGAGGCGCGATGGCGCATGGTGCTATCGTGGCCCGCGAGTACGGCATCCCGGCGGTCGTCGCAGTACCACAATCAACCGAGCGCATCACTACCGGGATGATTCTCACCGTCGATGGCGCCACTGGAACTATCTTTATCGAGCCAGGAAGTGACGAGTAGGAGGAACCTGCGATGAACCGCTATACCATTGAGTTGTTCCTGAGAAAAACCTTCTGGACGAGGCGGTGGTAGAATAGGTTCGTGGGGAGAAGAGCCTGTTTCGGCAGGAAGAAAGGAGCGCCGAACCTATGAAGACCATACGAGCACAGCTAGCACGGGGATACGCTCGTTGGGAGCACCATCTCACCACTATGGAAGGCGCCGAGGTGCTCGTCACCTCCAGCGGGATCTCCTTCCATCTCTGGCGGCTATACCAGCACTTCTGGCTCATCTGCCTCCTGTTTCCTATCGTCTCGCTCATACAAACTCCTCTCGCTCCAGCGCGTCTCTTCCTGGCTCTAGCTGCCCTCGTGTTCTTCGCGGTCAGCTACACCTGGCTCATGTGGCCTCACCCGGCGAGCATTGGGGCACGCAAACGCTCACGGTCCCCTACATCGCTCATCCTGTTCGGCGTCCTGGTGGCGCTCGTGCTCTTGCTCTGCCTGCTCTATGGCA
>CATPCK010000129.1 GCA_955652655.1 uncultured Ktedonobacteraceae bacterium
CTTCGTAACGATGGCCTTTCGCTTGCCTGATGGTGATATCCTACCCATTGCTACAACTCGTCCAGAACTGTTACCTGCCTGTGTCGCCATCTTTGTTCATCCTGATGACTCACGCTATAGACACCTGATAGGCAAAACAGCCAGTGTAGATAGCGGCGCTTTCTCCGGGGCGCCTGAACTGGCGGTTCCTATCCTGGCAGATGAACTGGCCGACCCCAGCAGGGGCAGTGGAGCCGTTATGTGCTGCACCTTTGGCGATTCAACCGATGTTCGCTGGTGGCATACGCACCAGCTCCCGCTGCGGGCAGCCATTGGACGAGATGGACATATGACGGATTTAGCGGGTTCCTATGCTGGTTTGACAGTTCAGCAGGCCCGTAAGCGCATCCTCAACTACCTTGAAGAGACCGGACAGATGATCAGCGAGGAAATAATAGAACACGATGTCGGAACACACGAGCGCTGTGGCACTCCCATCGAATACCTGCACACGCGGCAGTGGTTTATTCGTGTCCTGGACCAAAAAGAGCGATTGCTCGAGGCCGGGCGCAAGATGCGCTGGCACCCTGAGCATATGCGTATCCGCTATGAGCGCTGGGTTGAACACTTGCAGTGGGATTGGTGCATTTCGCGCCAGCGCTACTTTGGTGTTCCATTTCCCGCCTGGACATGTCGCGTGTGCGGAGAGACCATGTTGGCATCTCTAGAGCAACTACCAGTTGACCCGCAGACCACGCCGCCCCTGGTTGCATGCGCCTGTGGTTCAACTGATTTTGAGCCAGAACCGGATATCATGGACACGTGGGCCACGTCGTCCTGCTCGCCAATGATCATCGGGCGCTGGATCGATGATTCCGCCTGGTTTGCTCAACACTTCCCGGCCAGTTTGCGCCCCCAGGCGCACGACATCATTCGCACATGGGCATTTTATACCATCGTCAAGTCGCTTTATCATACGAATGACATCCCCTGGCGGGAGGTCATGATTTCAGGACATGGTCTCTCTGCTGACCGGCGGAAAATCTCCAAGTCGAAGGAGCATAACGAGGTTGGGCCGATGGAAATCATGGAGAAGGAATCGGCTGACGCCCTGCGCTACTGGGCGACAACGGGTCGCACTGGTGCAGATAGTCCCCTCAGTCCAGAAATCATCGCCACCGGGCGGCGCCTGGTCACGAAATTGTGGAACGCCAGCCGTTTCGCTGAGAGCCGCCTGGAACATTTCACAAATGGGGCTCGCCCCACCACTTTGCTGCCGACGGATCGCTGGCTGCTTTCTCGCCTTGCAAGAACGATTGCTGGCGCAACGGCGGAGTTGGATAGGTATGAATATGCCGCCGCTCGCGCGGAAGTTGATCGCTTCTTCTGGTCGGACCTTTGTGATAACTACCTGGAACTGGCGAAAGCACGCCTTTACAGTGAAGCAGGAGCGGCACACTACGCCGCGCAGTGGACGCTCTACCAGGCGCTCCTCAGTGTGCTGAAGTTGCTGGCTCCCTTCCTCCCGTACATCACGGAAGAGCTCTACCAGGGCCTGTTTCGCCAGTGGGATGGCGCTTCATCCATTCACCTGGCAAGGTGGCCATCGGAGCAACCGGAATGGATAGATGCGGAGGCCGAGGCCATAGGCGAAACGTTTTTAGAGCTTCTGCGCCAGGTTCGTCGCTACAAGGCCGAACGAGGGCAATCCGTTGGCGCGGAACTGGAATCGCTGTACATAAGTGGCCGTCTGCAGCCCGCTCAACGGACCTCTATGGAGATGGCAATGGCCGATTTAAAGAGCGCTACGCGGGCGAAACACATTGTTCTTGCAGAAGGAGTGGAAGATGGCGTTGGTCAAATGCTCAGAGATAATGAGCTTTTGATAGAGATATGAGCAAAGGCGAGGTTTTCTGTTTAGTAGAAAACCTCGCCTCTCTATCGCTACCAGATGGCGATTGCAGCCACGCCGAGGCCATATAACAACAGAACGAAAGCCGTGAAGTACTGCGTCAGTGGGCCGTGCGGAGAGACAATAGCTTCCAGGATGAGCGCCAGAGACGCAATCAGCGTTGCTCCTATAACCCACACAATACGCTGCCACCAGCGTAGAGTGGGTGCTCGCCTGCGCAGGCGAACAAAAAAGACGATACTGAGTATCAAGACTACCAGCGCGAAAAGTAACCCGGTGAGACCGATTACTGTTCCCGAACCAAGGGTCGTGAGCGCCCCGAGCAGACCAAAGATGGCAATGATGGTACCTACAAAGTAGAGTACACCGCTGAATATTCCGACGCGCAGGCGAGCGATGCTCTGGGAATATGAAGAGAGCGGCGGGGTCAACTGGTCATACTCTAAAGTGGGTGGGGGCGGCAGCTGTAGAGGTAATGCCTTGTGTCCGTTGAGAGGCGGCGGAGGTGGTACTCTGTATTCTAGTTGATATTCTACTTGCACTGGTGTTCCCTCGGTAACATTCTGGGGTGTACCACATTGTTCGCAGTAGTCACTTGAGCTTGCATTCTCATGGCCGCAGCGAGGGCATTGCATGTTCTCTTCCTCTCAACACAATTGACTGGAGCTTCCGTTACTATAACACGGCATCGTGAATGTTGACAATAGCCGTAAGATCCTTTCATCCGCGAAAAACTTGACAATTAATGTACTAACAGGTACCCTATTTACAGGTAATAGAAGGTGGAGGGATCAAATGATTGCGGATGTCTTAATGAGCGATACGTTTGAACAGTCGTTCAGCCGGCTTTCACTCCCCATGCGAGATATCGTCAAACGGAAGATTCGTTTACTAGCGGAGAATCCTGGCCATCCCTCGTTGAATACCCACCGATTACGTAGCGCGAAGGCAAACATATGGGATTGTTACATTTCCGAGAGCATGCGCCTGCTCTACGAGATCAAAGATAACAATTTACAACTCTGGGATGTCGGCCCACACTCTTTGGTAGACAATGTTCATTTGCGAGGTTTTGCCGCGAACACGCGCTTCAGCCGTATGGATCAACCGGCAGAACTTTCAACTCCGCAAGCTTCTGCAGGCGAGCCAAAGAAACCGGTCTTTGTCCTTTCTGCCTTCAAAAATGCTGCACCTGTGTCCACACCTCCGCCAGCGATGCAGAAAGGAACTCCGAATGCCTTTGCGTATTTCCAGAATGCTCATCTGCGTGTCCTGGGCGTACCATCGCATATGGTGGGGCCTCTCAAGAGAGCCGCGTCGCTGGAGTCCGCCCTTGAACTTCCCGGGCTGCCGGAATTGACACGCGTGTGGTTGGAGGAACTGAGTACCTCCACCGATCTCGAAGATGTCATGTTTGACTCCTCGCGCCTGCTCTATCGCTCGACGCTTAATCGCTTCGAGGGCTATTGTGAGGGAAAAATCAAGCGTCTGATGCTCAATCTCCAGCGCCCTGAACAGCAACAGTATGTAGATATGGAGCGATCGCCATTGATCTTGCTGAAGGGTTCTGCCGGCTCAGGAAAGACGACCGTAGGTATCTACCGGGCGATTCGCCTGGCTGAGCAGGGCAGGCGCGTGCTTGTACTGACCTATAACCGCACACTTTCATCCGTTACCAAAGCCCTGATCGAAGAACTGATCGGCCCCTTGCCCAGGAATTTACAGGTTATGACACTGCACAGCCTGATGAATCAATTCCTGCGCGCATGCTCTATTGAGCTGCATATAGCAGAAGACGGGATGATGCATAAATTTCTTCATGATGCGCTGCATGAAATACGATTAAAAGATAACGCAATGGTATTGCAGCGTGACATGACATTCTTTGAGGAAGAGATCAAGCGTGTCATCAAAGGGCTGGACATGAAAAGCCTGGAAGAGTATAGGGCAGTTGAACGCTATGGACGTAAGACGGCCTTGAGTCCAAAGCAGCGCGAGGCGGTGTGGAAGGTCTATGAGGCGTACCAGCGGCGCATGCTCCATGCCAGGCTTCACGATTGGGCAGATCCCGCCGCCATCACGCTGGAGACGCTGCAAGACCAGCCGGTTGCCAATGGCTTTGACGATATCATTGTCGATGAAGCCCAGGATTTAAGGCCTGTAGACCTGCGTGTTATACAGCAGTTTGTTGATCCATCCCCAGGAAAACCGGAAGGGGTGGCGCATAGTGTCATGATACTTGCCGATGCCGCCCAAACACTATACTCCCGTGGCTTTTCCTGGAAACAGGCCGGTATACAGGCCAGGGGACATACCGTCATTCTGCGAAAAAATTACCGTAATACGCGCCAGGTGGCGGAGGCAGCGGCCCACCTGCTGCGGAACAATCTACTGATGCTGGCTACGCAGGAATACGTCGATCCTGAGTGGACACAGCGCCAGGGAGCATCCCCCGTGCTGGTTAAGGCGGCCAATGCGCATGGTCAGTTTGAGTTGGTGAGGGAACGTATCCTTGATCTTGTCAGCGACCAGGTATTTCGCCTCTCCGATTTTGTGGTGCTCTGTCCCACCAATCAGATGTGCGAGCAGTGCCAGCGCGAGTTGGATCACAGCGGTTTACGCACCGTGCTGCATAAAGATAGCGACTTTGACCTGCTTGAGGAGCGCATCAAGATAATGACAATCCACTCAGCGAAAGGGCTGGAATTCCCGGTCGTTTTCCTGGTAGGGCTGACGATGGGAGTGCTCCCATCCAACCAGGGCCTGCAACATAGTGAGCCTGAAGAAGTACAATTGTATCTTGAGCAGCAGCGCATGCTCTGTTACGTGGGGATGACGCGTGCCGCTGAAGCACTCTACCTGCTGACCGTCAAGGGAAGTGAGTCGCGCTTTGTCAAAGAACTCACGGAAAAAGTGATTTTATGGGAGTA
>CATPCK010000130.1 GCA_955652655.1 uncultured Ktedonobacteraceae bacterium
GAGCTTACGCGACATGGGTGAGCATCGCCTCAAGGACCTACAACGCCCAAGTCATCTCTGCCAACTGATCATCGAGGGCTTGCCTGCTGATTTCCCGCCTCTTAGAACCCTCGATGCTAACCCTACCCACCTCCCAGTCCAGCCCACCTCACTTATCAGGCGTGAGAAGGAAGTAGCCGTCATCGCACAGCTTTTACGCCGCGAAGATGTTCGCCTAGTGACCTTGACGGGCCCTGGAGGCACGGGCAAAACCCGATTGGCCTTGCAGGTTGCGGCAGAACTGAGTGATCTATTCACGGATGGAATCTATTTCGTGGACCTTGCTCCTGTGAGCGATCCCGCAGTAATTATGACTACCATCGGCCAGACCCTCGGTCTACGGGAGGAGGGCGGTCAGCCTCTCCTGGAGCACCTGAAGGATGAACTGCGGCAAAAGCAAATGCTACTTCTGCTGGATAACTTCGAGCAGGTGATAAGCGCAGCTGTCCATGTAGCAGACCTCCTCGCAGCTTGCTCACAACTCAAGTTGATAGTGACGAGTCGAGCGGTGCTGCGTATACGAGCCGAGCACGAGTTTGCCGTGCCGCCGCTGTCACTTCCTGATACTAAACAGTTGCCTGACCTTCCAGCACTCTCGCACTACGAAGCGATAGCGCTGTTCATCCAGCGAACGCAGGCAGTCAAACCGGACTTCCAGTTGACTGATGCAAATGCGCCGATCGTTGTGGAGATGGCAGCTTGCCTGAATGGACTACCACTGGCCATCGAACTGGCGGCTGCTCGCATGAAACTTCTCTCGCCGGAAACGCTGCTTGCGCGACTGAGTCAACGGCTACAGATATTGACGAGCGGGGCACGAGATGTGGCTGCCCGGCAGCAAACATTGCGCAATACCATCGAGTGGAGCTATAAGCTGTTAAATGCTCAGGAGCAACAGCTCTTCCGGCGGCTCTCCATCTTTGCCGGCGATTTTACACTGGAGGCGGCAGAGGCTATCTGTGCAATCCCTGACGATGAAGCGGGATCGGTCCTGGATATCTTGACTTCGCTCCTCGACAAAAGCTTGCTGCAGCGAAAGGAGCAGGGAGCGGAGCCTCGCTTCGCGATGTTAGAGACGATCCGCGAATACGGACTGGAGGCTCTCACTGCAAGCGGAGAGATGGAGACGATGAGGAAGGCTCATACAGTCTACTTTCTTTCGCTAGCGCAGAAATTGGAGCAGAATCTTTGGGGTCCAGAGCAGGCAGCGTGCCTGGACCAGTTAGAGCAGGAGCATGACAATTTACGGGCAGCGATGCAGTGGTCGCTAGAGCAGGAGGATCGAGAGATAGCCTTGCGCCTGGGAGAAGTGTTACGGACTTTCTGGTACATGCGCGGTTATTTCAGTGAGGGACTCGATTTTCTGGAGCAGGCACTGGTGCACAGCGATGGCGTGGATATATCTGTGCGGGCAAGAGCCTTCTATGCTGCCGCCAGGATGAACGAGGCCAGGGGCAATATTGATCGGGCGGAGTCTCTCGTCGAGGAGAGCCTGACGCAGTACCGGGCGCTTGGAGACACGGCACGCATTGCGTATGCGCTCCATCTCCAGGCGGACATGGCCTGGAGAAGAGGGAACCTCACCATGGCACGCTCACGGGTCGAAGAGTCACTCGCACTTTTCAGGGAACTGGATGACAAGGGAGCAATAGCCGGTTTACTACTCCACCTGGGGGTGCTGGCCGACGACCAGGGTGCGTATGCCCGGGCGCGCCATCTGCTCCAAGAGAGCCTGGCGATAAACAGGGAACTCGAGGACGTGAGTGGCATTGCTGATGCGCTCTTCAACCTGGCCAGGATGTGTTTTTTCTCTGGAGGAGATAGCGCGTTGGCGCGCGCGCACCTCGAGGAGAGTTTCGCGCTGCATAAAACACTGGGTGATAAGGAAAGTATTGCCTACTGTCTCTACCTCTCAGGGTTGCTAGATCTCGAAGAGGGTGACATCGCCTCGGCGCGTTCGCTCGTTGAGCAGGCACTTACGCTCTTCCACGAGATGAAACAGCGACATGGTACCGCCTTATCAACCTCCGCATTGGCAAGGGTGAGCGCTGCTCAAGGTGACCATGCAAGGGCTCGCGCCCTATACGAAGAGAGCATCACACTCGCGATGAAGGTAGACGACAAGCTGAATATTGCCTCCGGTCTTGAGGGCCTGGCGAGAGTAGTAGCGAGGCAGGGGAAATACACGTGGGCAACACAGCTCTGGGGCGCGGCAGAGACGCTACGCGAGTCTATCGGCGCTCCCATGCCGCCAGTTGAGCACGCGGCTTACCTGCAAGCAGTGGCGGAAGCGCGTACCCACCTCGGGGCACGAACCTTCGTCACGGCCTGGGCCGTAGGGCGAGGCAAGACGCCATGGGATGCCCTGCGGAGCGAGGACGACCAGTCAATTGAACCCCATGGCTAAAGCCAGAGGCTTGCAGTAACCTTTAACCGAGACAACGCTTCACCCGTTGTCTCTCAAGTCCCACAATGGGCCTCTTGACGTGGCCCGTTGGAAGCTGGCTTAACATTTTTACATCGCAAAGCCATTCGTTGCGAAAACGCCTATGTTACTTTCAGGTGCAAGCCGGTGCTCCCCGCTTCCAGGGAGTGCCTAAGCACCTGGATTGTAGCACAAGCGTTCTTAAGCAGGAACTAGCCAAATGGCTAGGTATACTGCATGTTTTCCCTCGTCTTTTGGCTAGGGAGTTCGCTCCTGCGGGAGCCTTTCTTTCCTCCCCATGGCTCGAAGCCAGGGGCATCCAGAAAGGAACGTTAGTAAGCTCCATGTGCTCCTTTGTACGTGGAAACATTTTGAAGGATTGTTCCTCCTCTCAATGAAGACTACTTTGAAAAACTTTTACGACCTCTTTCAACTCCCAGATATTAGAATGATCTTGATCTCCCCTTTCGATAAAAGTGCGAACTCTGTAGAAATGAGTACCGACCCATCAAGCAGGAGCGTCGTCTTGCGATGCCTCTTGTGATATGATGATGTATACCCGGCAAGAAACAAAGGAGCAAGCTATCTTCTAATGATAATTGGGAATGATCTTAAGATTTTCTGATTCTATAACATACATCAATAAAAAACAAAATCAATTGCAGAGAAGAAAGCTGGTTGCTTAAGAGGAGGATTAGATGGAACTTTCGTTGCGGCTGGATACGTTGGGAATGGTGGAGATGCGCTACTTGCGCCATCGAGATCGTTACCGAGACTGGCCATCATTTCAACTACTTGCAGCATCAAGGCAAGCAAAGATAATGGCCTACCTGACAAAGGATGTGGCCGAGCAACTACACCAGCAGATATTAATAGTAGAGTCGGCTGTCGGCCTGGATGAGGACGAGGATGAGGATGAATTAGATGGAGATAGCAACGACGATGAGCTTAAGGGCAGTAGCGAAGGTGCGAAATCAACCGAGCGTGATAGTTCTACTTTTTCTCCTGCATTCGCTCAAGCACTTGAACGGCTTAATGATCTGGCACGCCAACGATTACCCGAAGGTAATGTCAGCAGTGCTGGCAGCGAGCAGCCCTTACAGAGTGGTGATTTAACTGCCGCGAGTGATGAAGTGAGTGGGGATGATGACGATGATGCGCTTGAGCAATTACAAGACGCTTTTGTCCAGATGATGGAAGTAGTACGTGAGTTAGCCGAGGAGCTCTCAACCGATGCACTCAAAATTTCGGGGCGTTTCCGTTGTGCGCGTACCAACATTGAATTTATCCAGGCAGTCTCAGAAGCCGACGAGGAGGATGATGATGAGGAAATAGCTGGAGACAACGAAAGTAATGTCATGGAGGTAGAGGTAGAGTTGGTAATGGTTCTGCAGCTCTTTGAGGAAGGCCGAGCCAGGCCAGACGATCTGCCCGCCGTTGAACTTCAACTCGATGTTGATGATTTTGAACGTCTACATGAAACGCTCGACTTCGCTCTGCAGCAAGAGGAAAGAAGTCGTCGCCGCAAGTAGTGCAATTGCCGACTAAACAGAACAAAACTTCGTCATTGCTGTGACCTTCTGTTTACAATGTAAAGAGGTGAATCTATTAATGCCGGGTACCATTGTACACCAGGAATTTGACCCAACGAGGGATATTCTCTCATACTATACCTATGACGTGCTAACCGGATTGTTACGTGATCTGGTGGAATCGCATCCACAACTGGCACAACTCGATTCCATTGGCAAGAGCCTGGAAGGGCGCGATTTATGGCTGGTCACATTGACCAACCAGGCAACAGGGTCAGCGATTGAAAAGCCAGCATACTGGATCGATGCCAATACTCATGCGGGCGAGGTTACGGGTTCAACCGTTGCGCTCTATACAATCTGGTCATATTTGACAAATTATGGCGTTGATGAAACAATCACTCGTGTGCTCGACCGCAGCGCTTTCTACATTCTACCGCGCCTGAGTGTCGATGGGGCTGAACGCTACCTCACCACACCCTACTTTCTTCGTAGCAGTACGAGACCTTATCCTTATGAAGAAGAGCGGGATGGGCTTTATGAAGAGGATATAGACGGGAATGGACTCATCCTTGACATGCGCATCAAAGACCCGAATGGAGCATGGAAGCGCTCAGAGAAAGATGCGCGTATCATGCGCCGCCGCGAAATCGAGGAAGAAGGCGGCGTATATTACCACGTGGTGACAGAAGGTCTTATACGTAATTACGATGGCTTCACTATTCCCATTGCCCCCCGACGTGAGGGGCTGGATATTAATCGCAACTATCCATATGAGTGGGCGCCCGAAGGAACTGAGCCGGGGTCAGGTCCCTATCCTTTCTCTGAACCAGAGACACACGCAGAAGCCGAGTTCTGGCGTACCCATACCAATATCTCCGGCATACTAACCTATCATACAACCTCGGGTGTCCTGCTGCGACCATACGGCACTCAAGCGGATGAGCAGATGCCGACCGAGGATCTCGATATCTACAAGCTCATCGGAGAGAAAGGCACGGAAATCACCGGTTACCCCAGCGTCTCTACGTACCATGGGTTTCGCTACCATCCAAAAAAAGTCATGCACGGAGCGATGGACGATTATTGCTATGATCACCATGGTTGGTTTGGCTTCACGACAGAACTGTGGGATATGCCCACAACTGCAGGAATAGGTTCCCGTGATTTCATAGCATGGTTCCACTGGCACCCAGAGGAAGATGACTTGAAGCTGATGAAATGGAACGATGAAGTAATGGAGGGAGCGGCCTTTATCAATTGGAAACCGTTTGAGCACCCACAACTGGGTCCAGTCGAAATTGGCGGCTGGAATACTAAACTCTATGAGCAGAACACTCCTCTCAAATACCTGCCCGAAATGTGTGAGAAACATAGTCGTTTCACGCTCGCCCACGCATCCCTCAATCCTTATATAAGTATCAGCAGTTTGGTGGTTACGAAGCAGGGGGATGAAATATACCATATCGTGGCGCTCGTAGAAAACAACGGCTTCCTGCCAACCTATACCAGTAAAAGAGCACTGGAACAGCAAGATGTACTTCCTATCATTGCTGAACTGGAACTCTCCGAAGGTGTCAGCCTAATCGCTGGAGAACGTCGCCAGGAACTGGGCCAACTTGAGGGTCGCTCCAATAAGATCTGGTCCTGGTTCAGTCATGGTACTCCAACAGATAATCGCTGTAAGGTGGAGTGGGTACTAAAAGGGTCCAGCGGTACAACGGCAAACTTGATCGTTCGCTCACAGCGAGCGGGGGTAGTGCATCGCATCATCACACTGGATTAAATGGTGATGATGGAAGCGCTAACATCAATCGACCAAATTCCGCAAGCATATGCTTACGACATTTCATGCCTTTCGAGATTGGAGTTTATCACACATGCAACGATCAATTACTATAGAAGATCTCTACAAGATCAAGTTCCTGACACGGCCCTGTATTTCTCCTGATGGTCAGCGCATAGCCGTTGTAGTCACGACCATAGATGACCAGGAGCACGAATATCGTTCCTCTATCTGGATGGTTTCTACAGATGGAGGTGAAGCCTGGCGTTTCACCGTGGGCGCCAGTAATACTACCAGCCCCAGTTGGTCCCCTGACGGGCGCTGGCTGGCCTTCGTATCCGAACGTGAAGGTGAACTGCCGAGCAAAGATGATAAAGAACACATAAAAAACAGCAAGGGCAAATCACAGGTATGGGTTATTCCAACCAACGGTGGTGAAGCTCGCCAACTGACCTACATGCGGCACGGCGCGTCCCAGCCTATCTGGTCGCCTGACAGCAAACACCTGATCTTCAGTGCTGCCGTTGGTCCAGCCGATGAAGAGACCGGGGAAGGAAAACGACTGCCGAAGGCGCGCGTGATCGATAGGCTCTGGTACCGCCAAGATGGCGTAGGCTTTATCTATGAGCGACGTCGCCACTTTTTCCTGATTGATGTCACTGGTGGTGAACCGCGACAGATTACCGACGGTGACTGGGACGACAACGATCCTGCCTGGTCACCTGACGGGACTCGCATCGCTTTTACCTCCAATCGCGTGGAGGACCGCGATCGATGGCGCTATTTCGGCGCCGACCTTTATGTACTGGCCATTCATGATGGGGAAGCCGGTGAATTGCGCTGTTTAACGGATAGTACTCGTTCGTGCTATTCCCCTTCCTGGTCACCTGACGGCAAAAGCATCGCTTTTCTCGCGGCCCCCAAATTAGGCTCAGCCAATCACTTCGAGCTTTTCACCATCAATGCCGATACAGGAGGAGAACCGCGTAACTTGACGAGTGAGTTTGAGGGTAGTTGCGCAGATTCAACCAATGATGATTTGAGCGACGAGCACATGCTGCCAGCTCCTCCCTGGACTCCCGATGGAAAGACACTCTACGTCCTGGCATCACACAGAGGCGCCACACGCGTCTTCGCTATCGCCAGTGATGGAGCGGGCAAGCAACCATTAACGTTGACACCTGGCAATGTTTATGTGCGTGATTTCAGCATCGATCACTCCAGAACTCACCTGGCTCTGCTCGTCGAAGACCCGGCACACGTGAGTGAACTTTTCACCTGTGCAACATCCTCCCCAGGCGAACTGCGGCGCATTAGCAGCTTCAACGACGCGCTCATTGAAGAGGTCGCGCTTGCTATACCAGAGTACATGCCATACACTGGCGTTGATGGCTGGCCAATAGATGGCTGGATTCTCAAACCTCATGATTTCGAGCCTGCGAAGAAGTATCCGATAATTGTAGAGATTCATGGCGGGCCAAACAGCCAGTACGGCTATGGCTTTTTCCATGAAATGCAGGTACTGGCAGCCAGTGGCTATGTAGTACTCTATACGAATCCACGCGGCAGCACAGGTTATGGTCGAGAGTTTGCCCTGGCCGTTAGAGGAGCCTGGGGGGTCAAGGACTCCCTGGATATCCTGGCCGGGGTGGATACCCTGCTGGAAAA
>CATPCK010000131.1 GCA_955652655.1 uncultured Ktedonobacteraceae bacterium
AACCCTGTTTGCGGGTCTCCTCATTGAGGTGGTACTGGCTGTCTTTGCCGGATTAGGTATCTTTGCCAACCAGACCAGTCCTCTTAATTACCTGTTTAGTGCAGCAACCTTGCTGCCTGCGATTATCTATCTGGCGACGGTCGTCCTTTACGCCAGCACACGCCATAAACTTCCTCCAGCACGGGGGTTCAGCCTCGGCGCGTTTGAGGTACCAATAATAATATTGGCACTTGTGTGGTTATTATTCGAGCTAGCCATATTCCGTGATACATCGTTTGCAGAACCCTGGATTTATTCTCTCATCATGTTCGGTCTCGGCCTGATCTACTTCGTGTGGTTACTCGTGACACGCCCCAATGTGTTGAGTACACCGCCGCAAGAAGGAGGGGAACCAGATACAATCGGCACGCGAGGATAAGGACTACTCTTTTCCACATTGCCCATGGCATTAAATCAAAGGGCTCTAACTTTCAAGGCATACCCTTCAACCTGAGCTGGATAGAGGGTATGCTTACTTTTTAAACGGATTTGATATAAAATGAAGACGAAGGAGGAAACTCGTGGCAAAAGCAACACCAACAAAGATAACCTCAAGCGGCATCTGTAATTTTTGTCAGGGAGAATTTGATAAGAGCAAAATGACCCAACATCTCAAATTCTGTAAGCAGAGAGCCGCTATTATTAAATCGGAGAACTCAACAGAAACACAGAAAACGAGATTGTTTCATATTGTCGTCGAGGGGCGATATTTACCAGTGTATTGGATGCATCTCGAAATGCCCGCGAATAGCACCTTGTATGAACTGGACTCGTTTTTACGGGCGATCTGGCTGGAGTGCTGCGATCACCTCAGCGAATTTAGAATTGGCAAAGTATCTTACTCAATGCAACCAGAAGATATGATGTGGGCATTAGAAGATCCAACTGCTAACACAGATGCTGAAGATGACGAAGAGGATATTGACGAAGATGAAGAGGAACCGGGCATAACCGAACTTTCTCCAGCCGAGATCCAATCACTTCCCCCTTTTGAAGTTGCGTTGAGGCTTAGTGAAATTTTGCAGCAGGAATTTCAAGCCAATCTTGCTGACCTTTCACCTACCGAATTTCAAACCAAATTTACTGATTTAATAGCCACCCGCTTTGGTGGCTCTTTACCACCAGAAACGATGGCACAACTGAGTAAACTATCTGTCTTCATACAACCCCTCCTTATCGATTTGGTCAATGCTGAACAAGACATGGACGTTGAGATAGGCAAAGAACTTAAAGTCGGGCAAAAAATCTTCCATGTTTATGACTTTGGCTCTTCGACTGAACTAGCGTTGAAAGTCGCGGCCGAGCGCGAAGGGGTTGCGTCAAAAGATGACGATGCTATCGAGATCATGGCACGAAATAATCCGCCTGAAATACGCTGCCGTGAGTGCGGCAAACCAGCCACTAAGGTGGCCTCCGGGTACTATAATGTAGAAGATGGTGCATTATGCAATGCCTGCGCCAACACGAGCTTGAAAGAATATGAAGATATGTTCTTGCCTATTGTCAACTCCCCACGTGTAGGTGTCTGTGGATACACAGGAGACGCTGATATGGAAGAACCCGATTGGGATGATGAGGAAGAATATGAAGACGAGGAAGATGAAGAGGGGGAATAGGACCTGATGTTGCCGCAACTGGTACTATAATGCTTCCGCTAAAGCCTTATGAGTGAGGATATGTGGATAATGCAAGGAGAAAGAGATGGTGAAAAAGAATTGGGCAATCACTTTGGTGGTTGTTCTTATTCTTTTAGCTGCGCTAGCAACGATCGCAAGCCTGGTTTATAAAAATGCAACGACCATACCTCAAATCAGTTGTAATGGACAACAGGCCAGTTTTACCATACTTGCATCTCATACAACCGGTGCGTGCCAGAGGCGGCTGCTCGTCTTTTCGAAAACGGCCGGATTTCGCCATGCCTCCATCAAAGATGGAAAAATAGCGCTCCAAAAGCTTGCATCTGAACATAACTTTGCGATTGATTTTACGGAAGATTCGACTGTCTTTACCGATGCAAATCTGGCGCGCTACGCCGCCGTTGTTTTCCTGCTTACCACCGGTGAGATATTCGATAACAACCAGCAAGCTGCGTTTGAGCGCTATATTCGTGGCGGTGGTGGGTACGTAGGTGTTCATTCAGCCAGTGATACCGAGTATGATTGGCCCTGGTATGGCGGCCTTCTAGGATCATTCATGGACCGCATTCATAAGCACTCAAGAGTTATGCAGGCAACTCTTCATGTCACGGATAGAGCCCATCAATCTACCAACATGCTGCCACCACTCTGGGTACGTACCGATGAATGGTACAACTTTGCTTCAAACCCTCGTGGAAAGGTCCATATATTGTTGACTATAGACGAAAGTACGTACGAAGGGGGCACAATGGGCGTTGACCATCCCATTGCCTGGTATCATGCGTATGATGGTGGGCGTGCCTGGTATACCGCCATGGGTCATACCTCAGAGAGCTATTACGAGCCTCTATTTCTAGCTCACCTGTGGGGTGGTATCACCTATGCGGTTGGAACTGGGCGGAAACAATCATTCATATCTCCTCAAATTCCTCATATGCCGCTTCAGCAGGCGATCGAAATAGTGGTTATAGCGGATGTATCTACCAAGAGGTGGGCACCTTGTTTACCATTTCCCTCTTCTCTAATTTGAACATACAGACCAAATGTAGGTCCTGCTCTTTCCCCAACTGAACTTGCACAAACGTCGTATACTTGATTAAGTTGCAAAGTCCAACTAGATAAGCAGAGCAGGAACATATGGGCAATACAGTCCCAACTACCG
>CATPCK010000132.1 GCA_955652655.1 uncultured Ktedonobacteraceae bacterium
CTATTGAGCCTACCATAGGTTACTTGACTTTTCCGCTCTCATAGACAATAGTGATAGCAACACTCCTGACTCACAAAAACAAACAGACAACCCAGTAGGAGTAGAATAAAGGAGCAGGTTATGGCACTTCCTGAATACCGATGGGTGAGCGTTGAGGAATACCTGGCTATTGACAATGCCAGTGACGTGCGCTTTGAGTACGTCCATGGTCAACTTCGTATGCTTGCCGGTGGGAGTCGAAATCACGCATTAATCGCGCATAATCTTCACGGTTTACTCCACAACCACCTGCGTGGAACTCCATGCGCAGCCTACACCTCTGATATGCGCGTCCAGGTAGCCATAGACCGCTATTACTACCCCGATGTCACCGTCAGCTGCGATGAAAACGAGGCAGAGAATGCATTGAATTCTCCGCGTGTCGTATTTGAGGTTCTTTCTCCAAGCACCGAAGTGATTGACCGTACCGAAAAACTGGAAGCGTATCGTGAGTTGCTAAGCGTAGAGGACTATGTGCTTGTGAGTTCTGAGCGGCAGGTAGTTGAAGTTCACCACCGAGATCGCAAGCAAAACTACTGGATCACCAGAATCTACGGCCCTGGAGACACTGTGAGAATCGAAAGTCTCAACGCCGAATTTCTCATGGGTGAAATTTATGAACGCATCCGGTTCAAGCAGTAGGAGATATTGGTCATTCATACCTTCAAGGAGAGGCCGAATTAAAACCTGCTCAGCGTGACTTATAACCAGCATACAACCAGAGCGCTCATGCCGCTTCAGGGAGCAAGTCCTGATAACCCACATCACCATTTAATACGCGCAAGTGTGAAAATCCCCAAAAGTTGGGAAACACTTGACCAGTCACTTACCGCCCTCGAAACAGGCAACTATTCAGGATTAGGGTTTATGTAACGCCTGAGAAAGCACGATCAGGTGCCGTTCTGTCCACGTGGTCGGGCGTCCATCCATCTCGCTGCCAAGCTGGACGATCTGCTCGTAGCCCTCAGCGATCTGTACCCGCTGGCGCGCTTCCTGCTCACGAGAGCCGGCTATCAAGCCTTGCTCACCCGTCCAGACCAGCCTCAAGAACTCCTCCAAGGCATCCTCTGACACCTCCTACCGCGCTGCCAACTGGACTCTGGTCGGCCAGACCCAGGGTCGGGGCAAGCTCGATCGCTACAAAAAGCGCGCCCTCCCCGTCAAGTACATCTTCCTCTATCCCTTGACCAAGGACTTCCGCCGGCGCCTCGGCGTCCCCGTCTGAACTCCGCCGCCCTCTTCTCTGGTTGCCTCATGCTCAGACGGGATTACCGAATGTGTACCACCCTCAGAAACACCAGGTAAAACCGGTAATTCCGAGCCACACCCACCAGCAGAAGCTCCCTTTACTGAACTGGGGTTTCTGATTCGCAGGCGTGTCTCTGCGCTCAACGACACTCGCCGCTTTGGCCGCGACTTTACCACCAGACTCGGCATAGACATGCCATTGATTGCCGACCTTCGCGATGTGGATGTTGTACTTGCCCGGAGGAAGGCCAGACTTGTCACCCGCAATCTCATTTTCGAGCACACCTATGAACTGGCCATTTTCTAGAGCTTGCTCACTTGCGATGTGATGCGGATTAACGGGTGTGAACCTGACCTTCTTACCCTGTACGTCACCAGTGGCAGTGCTGGCAGTGTCCAGTTGGCTTTGGTCAGCCTTGCGGCTGAGGTCCGCGCCTGTGGGTTCGCTAGTTAGAGCCATTTGAATAGACCTCCTTCTTCTTTCTCCTCTGAACTCCAAGGCAACATCGGAGAGCTTACAGTATTGCCCCGATTGTTCCGAACAGACCTTGGATACCCAGGACGACAGCATTGTTGAGGATCAGTGGCCTGATACCTTCCATGAGCCAGTCCTCTGCCTGAACCTCCATAGATCGTACGAGAAAACGCACTACAACGTACACGAAACTGAAGTTGAGCAGAAACAGTCCGTTGCGCTACGATAATAGTTGCAGACCAAATCAGCCTGTTGTTGAGTTAGAGGTATTTCTCGCTCTCCTTATGAGGCAATAACATGATAGGGAGATTCAGCCGAACATATTAGGATTGCTAAAAAGAGGCGCTACGGGATAATTCACTTCTATAAGAAGAATATATGAAAGCAGAGCACTAATGGAGCAACTGAGACCCGACTTTAAGCGGAACTGAGACCCGACTTCGAGTACAGTGTGCCTATTAAGACGGCTCCAAAAGCTACTAACCTAGAGGACTATTTTCTCCTGGTCATAAAGAGCTTAGAGAGAATTTTTGCTCTCACAGTCCTTATTCAGATGAGCTTGTGAGCGTGTACCCTATGTCACGGATCAAGGAAATTTTTAGATAAGGAGAAAAATCAAAGAGCTTGGCACGGATACCACACAAAGCTCGATGAACTGGTTTAAGTTCCCGTTTCAGTTCCTTCGACCCCAAATGTTCAGCTTCCTGTAGTCTTTTGCGACAATCGGTAGATGAGAGCGAAGTAAGGCCGGCAAGGAGTACTTCATGAGGAGCATAATGAGGATATGATACAAGAAGGGTTATAAAAATACTCCATTCATTCTTCGTGAATTGCTGCTGAGCAAGGATGTGTGGTGGGTCAGTACTGAGAAGGCTCAGCATCCGAGCCTTCAGGTTCAACTCCAATATACAACCTGCGGGGGCTAGGCTTTGCAGTATAGATTCATCAATGGGCACCTCTGCGTTTTTAGTAGATGTATTAGGCGAATTATACCTAGCCATGCAAGTACATCCTTCCTAGGGGAAAACACTTGGCTTTGGTCCAAAGCACTTTTACCAAGTGGGGAACGAACCCCGTTTTATTGGCGTTTTTAGCCCCTAAGTGGGGAATACAATTCATTTTTCGCCTTAAAAAATGAGCGAACCGTGAGTAGAGAGCCTTCCTTTTCGAGATAATACTAATCTAGGCTATTGTTGAAGGAGGCAACGAGTGAACCTATCTCAGCACTTCGATTTGAGGAGAAATATCCTAAATACTCATCATTCGCTATAGTATCCCGAAGCCAGGTGGCAAGGTAGTTCCTTTGGAGAAAAAGGCACAAGCTCTCATGTGTTATCTCCCTTCTCAGGCGATCTCATACTATGAATACGCGCATGATGAGTAAATGTCTAGAAATTCTAAAAAAACTAGAGAATCAACACTCTACCAACGATCTTTATTATAATTTTCTTTTTGCTGCGAGTCAATAAGCAAGCAGTATTACAACAGATAAGGGACATATCCTGTTCTGATGATTCCCTGAATAGCAAAAAGAACGTATCACGTCTATAAATGCGGTTGATGATATCAGCCGCGCCTGCCGATAATACTGTTAAAACGAAAATCCACCAAACAAATCAGGCTGCAAGGAGTCTTCAGGCACTCAGTATTCTGATGGTCTTTACTAGAGGTATGAGGCTGTTGGAATCGCGTTTCCCTCATCCTTCCTGACTTTGGATTGAGGCAAGTGACATTGCTGGTTGGCAGCATATACTCGCTGATTCAGACGGAACACCTACGGGTTGCATGGGCGCACTCGCGTTGATGGTCATAAGTACATGCTACGAGCGCTTCAAGCAAGTGCGCGGCAAGCGGAGAGATAATACTTCGCTACAACCATATAATCTCTCCACGCACATTCTGCTCCTCATCATCCACATATAATAACCCAATACTGCACCTGGGCTGCCTCCGGCGATCAGTCGCGCTCCCTGGATTGAAGAGCAGTTGCCCCTCGTGCTCCTGATTATAGGGAATGTGACTGTGTCCGAAGACAACACAGTGGGCGGAAGGAAACTCCTGTCGTGCCAATCGCACTCGGTTGCGCGAGTCTCCTAAAATATGCACAATGCCGATCCGGCAATGCCCAACCACCACCTCGCGTTTGATCGGTAACTCCAGCATGACCTCTTCATGCTCTACATTGCCCTGAACAGCCATGACCGGCGCAATGGTCTCTAATTCTGCGATAACCGAAAGAACGGAGAGATCCCCCGCGTGTATAATCAATTCGACCTCGCCAAATTGCTCCCAGATAGCCTCTGGCAGCTTCTTGAAATGAGGTACGTGGGTATCCGAGATGACTCCTATTTTCCTGATCATCATTTCTCCATTCTCTACCTAACTCTAGCACATGTTAAGCCATCCCGCTACGAATTCTGAATTACTCTAAAAGACTTGCAGCGACTTGGTTTCTCTTCCATTTTGCGGTATATTACAAATGATCTCTTTCAGCTACTCTTAAAAGGAAAATATATGCGAATTGCGGTCATAGCGGACATCCATGGGAATCAGTTGGCACTGGAAGCGGTGCTCGAAGACCTCTCGCACCAGCCAACAGTAGATCAGTTGGTAATAGCCGGTGACCTCTGTCTGAATGGTCCATGCCCACGAGAGGTTCTCGATACCGTCCAAAAATTGAACTGTCCAGTTATCCAGGGCAATGTAGACCTGGAAGTGGTAAACGAGGCCCCTGAGAAGGGTGTGAAGAAACGCACCACAGTCGCCTGGACCAGGGAACAGATCGGACAAACAGGCATTGACTACCTGGCATCTTTATCCCTGTCACATCTCGTCGCAAACCCCGCTGGAAACGATTTGCTCATCGTCCACGCGAACCCATTGAACCAGGAAGATGCCATTTTCCCCAATGCCCAGGATAGCACTCTAGAACACCTGCTGGGAGGCGTCGAACAGAGCATTGGGGCGCTGGCATTTGGCCACCTCCATATTGCCTACACACGTCTCTGGCGCCATCTTCTTCTTGCCGATGTCGCGAGTTGTGGCCTACCACGAGATGAAGACCTCCGCGCAGCCTATGGCATACTTTCCTGGCAAGATGCTGCCTGGGATGCTGAGATTCGACGCGTGGCCTACGATGTCAAAGCAGTGGTGAAACAGATCAAAACCTGTGGCATGCCTAACGTGGAGAAACGAATTAAAACGCTGTTAGAGGCAAAATACTAACGTTGTTAAGAAAGCCCTGGTTGTACTGGGGTAGAGTATCAATACAACCAGGGCTTTCTTGATCAGTCTTTTTCCAAATTGTGAATGTTTATCCTTTGCAGGGTAAGCCGTAGCAGAACACTATACATGA
>CATPCK010000133.1 GCA_955652655.1 uncultured Ktedonobacteraceae bacterium
CATGATACAAAAACTCCCCGTGAAAGGACCCAAGGGTCCCCACCCTCCACCTCCGCCCCTACGGGTATGGAGTATTTACTAAGAGGAAAGGATGTTGATTTATGGGACGTTTTATTAATGGTGTGTTGGTTGGAGCGGCTATTGCTCTGCTTGTCGCTCCTATGCCAGGTGAAGATTTACGTCGTCTTATACGCGAGCGCTGGGAGGAGATGAGCGGATCGCAGGCTGGGGATATACAACCTGGCGCTACCGGGCGAAAGGTGACATCGAATACGCAGCAGACGGCGGGGAATTTTACTGACGCGGTGAGGCGAGCTGCTCGACAAGGAGAGCAGACGTCGAGTAGTGTGATTAGTGCCGCGACGCGGCGGACGCAGTTGGATGAGACGGCGGAGGCTCCGTTTCCATCAGCTTATCCTGAATTCGTGGATCCTGAGATAAACCAGGGTAAGTAGATTAGCTAAACAATGGGGATTGAGTAAGCGGCGTACGCCGCTTACTCAATCCCCATTGTTTAGTTAAAGGAAAGTAAGATACTTGTTGAAACAATTTGAACTTGTTATAATGCAGAGCATAGAAGCGCTCGACTACGACAATTGTCGAAGGAATGGCAGTGGGTCTGATGATCTACTGTTGTATTTCTAACATATAGCACATACGGGAGAGAGCATGACCACAAATGCCCGGCTGTTACAAGGCTCGCTCAGAGATTTTGGCCTGGTAGAAATCCTGCAAATGATGGAGCTGGGGGGTATGACGGGCGCTCTCCGTCTTAAACAACTCTCGGGGCGTGTTGGCATTGTCTATTTTAGTGAAGGGAAGTTGGCGAGCTGCTCCGAACTCGATGCAGGGGCATTGACGCTCGGGGATGTGTTGCAGCAACTGGGTATGGCGACTTCTCCAATGATTGAGCATGCCTTCTCCCAGCAATTGCATGACGCGTTCGGTAAACGCATAGGTGAACGCCTGATAAGCATGGGCGTGATTAACGAGAGGCAGTTGAGGGAGGCGTTGCGCACTAAAGCTCTGTGGACGGTGCGCGAGATGGCGTTGTGGAAGGAAGGTTCCTACGAGTTTATTGCCAGCCCTAACGCACAGACCCTCTTACCGTATGGCGAGAACTCCCTTGAGCTTGAAGTCATGCGAGTCACCATGGAAATGGTTCGCTATGGTGATGAGTGGGAGTACCTGCGCCAATTTTTGCCACATAGCGTCCATACGATCCTGCAGATGGCCCCGGCAATTCCCTATGCGATGAGCTTCGATACGCGCACCTTTGAATTGCTTGTTCATGTTAATCTCTACCGCAGAGTACGTCGTATCGCCAGCGCTATGCGTCGTCCTGAAATGGACGTGGCGCGCGAACTGGCGCATCTCGTCCAGCAGAGACTGCTTATCCCGCTCTACCAGGACTTTGGATTACAATCGAATGAGCGCGATGCGCGTCTTCCCGATCCCGCCGAGAAGCTGCGCATGGAGAGCTTTGAACTGCTCAATCTCATCAGCCGGATGGAGCAGGAGTGGAATCGCCGCCATACTCCTATGGATCAACTGCCGGCGCTGGTCGAATTTATCAATTGGACGATGGATGCTCTTGCTGAAACATGTCGAGCCAGGGGCGCTGAGTTAGACCCGAATACGTTGAAGTCGTTGCTCTACCGCGAGGGGTTGCGCTACATGGGCAATTATGAGTTCAAGGTTGATCAGAACCATATCGATGTGGATAATTTCAAGTCGCTGTGTTATGAGGTGCTGAGCCTGAATATGGAACAGACACAGGACTTCTATGATGAGGCGGTGATTGTTCTCCAGCGCATTCTGCGTTGTATTTTTGATACGATCAATTCGCGCGTGGTCTCTCTTGATGAGCGATTGGAAAACCAGGAGGTGTGGGAGGCTATGTTCGAGCAATTTGCGTTGCATCGGCAGTGAGCATATAGGACATAGAACCCAGGTGGGGCAGGCATCTCGCAGGATGCCTGCCCACATCTGTTTTTTGTGTCCTGGTTTATTTGTGGGCTGGCGGGTACGATAAGAAGACGCTCTTGGTCTCGCTAAATTCTTCGACGGCGTGGGTCCCCAATTCGCGGTGACCGTTGCCGCTGGCCTTCATACCACCAAAGGGCAGGTGAATCTCAGCGCCGGTTGTCGATGCATTAAAGTAGACCAGACCTGCCTCGATATCGCGCATGGCACGGAACGTGGTGCGCAGATCGTTGGTGAAAATGGAGGTCGAGAGGCCGTATTCGGTCGAATTGGCTACCTGAACCGCTTCCTCGTAGGAGGAGATGGGCAGGATAGAAACGAATGGGCCGAAAACCTCTTCACGTGCAATACGCATGTTAGGACTCACATCGGTAAAAATGGTGGGTTTGTAGAAGGCTCCAGGGCTATATTCGCCATCGCTGAGCGGGCTTCCCCCGGTCACCAACGTGGCTCCCTCCATCTGCCCCACCTGTGTGTACTCGTGAACGGCCTTGACGCGCCCTTTGTTCACGAGGGGTCCCATATCAACCTTAGGATCGAGGCCATTGCCGATGTTGAGTTTTTCGGCGGCAGCGGCCAGTCGATCGGTGAACGCTTGCTGTACTGCTTTGTGGACTATCACGCGGCTGGTCGCGGTACAGCGCTGGCCGCTAGTGCCGAATGCTCCCCAGGCAACGTTCTCGACGGCCAGGTCCAGGTCAGCATCCTCCAGCACAATCACGGCATTTTTGCCGCCCAGTTCAAGGGTGCAGCGGCGTAGATCGCGCCCACAGATCTCGGCAACATGCCGTCCAACCTCGGTTGAGCCTGTAAGGGAGATCATATTGACGCCTTTGTGGCTTGCCAAAGCATCGCCCAATACACCGCCGGGGCCAGTAATCACGTTCAGCACTCCGGCCGGAAGTCCTGCTTCATGCAGAATTTGCGCCATTTTGAGCGAAAGGAGTGGTGTATCGCTGGCAGGTTTGAGAATGACGGCATTGCCTGCCAGGAGCGCAGGCAATGTTTTCCACGCTGGAATTGCCAGGGGGAAGTTCCAAGGGGTAATAATGCCAACGACGCCAAGAGGCTGGCGAATGGTCAGACAGAACTTATTGTTCAGAGCGGAAGGGATTGTTTCGCCCTCAGCCCGGCGACCTTCGCCGGCGATAAATTTGGCGACATCAATAGCGGTCTGAATATCACCGCGCGTCTCTTTGATCACCTTGCCCATCTCACGCGTCATCAGTGTCGCAAGCTCTTCTCTTTGCTGCTCTAAAAGGAGCGCTGTCCGCAGCAAGATTTCGCCGCGCTCAGGGGCTGGTGTAGCGGCCCAGCCAGGCTGTGCCTGCCGGGCAGCGGCGACGGCTTCATCTAAGTCGGCAATCGTCGATTTCTGGAAATAGCCAACGATCTCGTCTGTGTTTGCGGGGTTGGTGCTGCTAAAGGTGGCGCCGCTTTTCGAGTTGCGCCACTCGCCTGCGATAAAATTTTGATAGGTTTGGCCCTGCTCCGTTGATTGGAGCGTGGGTGACATTGACATGGTAATTCTCCTCGATGAGTAGCTGTGATCATCTGCGATCGTCATCGGTAGATAGCGATGTTCGTGTTAGCCGGGTACCTCAAATGAAGAGGTACCAGATATACTTTATGCACAACCATTATATCACGAGGAAGCGGGGATACTTATCAACAACGAGCAACGACCTTCCAGCACTTTGCTGGAAGGTCGTTGCTCGTTGTTAGATCCGATAACAGCTTCAGGCTGTTTCTACGGTCGGGCCGCCACTGGGCGCGCTCTCGCTGCTGCTGGCAGCGGCAGGAGCCTCATCAGCGTAGTCGCCCTCCTGGGCAGGCCGCTTAAAGGTATAATAGGCTGAGTTCGAGGTCAACGGCTGGATACCGACGAGCTCCCAGCCATCGCGACCGAGGGTGTTCATGTAGCGTCGAGCAAATGTGCTGCGCCGCTCATTGGTGATGAGTGTCTCCAACCCTTCGCTTGAGATTCGTCCACGATAGTCAATATACACGACTTTATAGGCCCATTGTGCCATCTTAACGCTCCTTCTCGCTAGCTCACTTGCTTGCGCCTGGCTTTACTGATTTATGGTCAAAGAGTTTTCCTACCAGCATAGCCCTTCCATGACATATCCGATGGCAGGCTCCAACGGAATGACTCAAGTATTCTGCCTCGCACGCAGCCGAAGAGTTGTATTCCGTGTGAACGACTGGTCCTACTCCGGGTTCCACAATCAGAGCAGTGCCGGTCGCAGGTGCTATGCTCGTAGGTTCCTCTGCACAGTAGTAAGTATATTCTCCGCTGTGGCGTTTTACACCGCATGTTTCAACAGTTTTTTGGGCAGATACAATCACCTGGGAAGTACCTGTCAATTTCTACAGGTTAGAATTAGGATATGGGGAAAAGGGAACTTTTTTGCAGCAGATAACGTCTCAAGTGTAAGTGCCAAAGGGTTGTAAAGTCGGCAGTAAGGGTGCAAGGGTTGCTGCTTTGGTTATTACGTCTGGGATAGAAAACATTTGTATGGACGTATAGTAAGGAGGAAAGATGTTACCTTTCGCGCAACGAAACCCACAGGAAAATCGCCACGCGATGTATACGTTTTTGAGCGCTGCGATCTTATGTGTTGTTATTGGCATAGGGTTGAGCTCCTGCGGTTCTAACGCGGGTAGTGGCAGCGGTAGTCCACAGAATCCCACCCCAACGACTCCAGCGCAAGTACAGAAATGTGGCAAAGTGCAGACGAATCCTCGCGGTGTGGTGCTGAAAGCAACGGATGCCAAACAGGCTGAGGACTGCTTCTGGCAAGCTTTTCAAAAGTGCAGTCCCGCATCATTGGTTTACACCCTGACGGGTGTTGATACGGTCACAATTCGTACGTTTACTATCCAGAGCAATGGTGATCATTGCTCGGCTGTAGATGCAGTACAACACACGATTGTGCCGGCGCCACTATCGGCGGCCAAAACGTATACTTGTGCAGGGGTGACGCAGAAGCCTGATGGATTACACTTCTCGAACTGCGGGGTAGATGGTGATGTAGTGGTGTCGCTGCAAGCGCAACCAAATCCATAAATCAGAATAGAGAAAAGAGTGGGTGTCACCTGGCCGAGATCGTGTGACACCCACTCTTTTCTTTATTCTTCACGTAAGGCTTCCCGCATGTATTCGCGCAGTCCAGGAGCGATATCGGGGCGTTTCAGCGCGTAGGCGATGGAGGTTGTCAGGAGGCCGAGGGGATTGCCGGTGTCATAGCGCAAGCCGGAGAAGCGCAGGCCATAGCATTTGCCAGCCTGTGCTTGCATTTCAATGGCATCCGTCACCTGGATCTCGCCACCTTTGCCAGGAGATGTTTTCTCCAACAAGGGAAAGATATCTGGCGTCAGGATGTATCTTCCCGCGACGGCCAGGTTAGATGGCGCCTCTTCGGGTGACGGCTTCTCGACCAGGTGCGTCACTTTCACGGTGTCCGGGCCAAGTTCCTCGATTGAGACGATGCCAAAGGAAGAAATCTGTTCGGGCGGCGTGGTAAAGAGCGAGAGTACCGAGCCACCGTATTGCTCGTGAATCTCTATCATGCGGGGAAGACAGGGTGTTTCAGGCGCGACGAGGTCATCACCCAGCATAACAATGAATGGTTCATCACCAACCAGCGCTTTGGCGCATAATACAGCGTGGCCCAGACCGCGGGGTTCTGCCTGGCGTACCGAAAGATAGGTTGCCATGGTCTGCACATGGCGTAATTCTTCCAGCTCCTTGTGTTTCCCCTTGCGCTCAAGCACCTGTTCCAATTCAGGAAATGCGTCAAAATGGTCTTCGATGCTGCGTTTACTGCGGCTTGTCACGAAGATGATTTCTTCGACGCCAGCGGCGACAGCTTCTTCCACGATATATTGCAAGGTCGGTTTATCGACGAGCGGCAGCATCTCTTTTGGGATTACCTTGCTGGCGGGCAGTACTCTCGTGCCCAGGCCAGCGACAGGTAATACAGCTTTACGAATGCGCATGGGACCTCCTCGAACCTGGCGGGTTGTGTGTCGTGTCGTTACTTCTGCATGTATTGTAGGGGAAAGTGGTGTTGAGGTCAATCTTTCTCTCAGGTGTGTGGTTGCAAAGGCCGTGGTCCGATACATTCAGACAGGGTCTGCCACGGCTCGTTCCTGCGCATCCAGGCGAGGAAGGCGGTTGCGAGCGTTTACACAACAGGCTCGTCCATCATCGCGAGGCGAGAGATCAGCTCAACGCACGACCGATTTGGCCATGAGGATATCTGGCTTGCCGAGCCCATTGGCATCTGGCA
>CATPCK010000134.1 GCA_955652655.1 uncultured Ktedonobacteraceae bacterium
ACGACAAACGCCTTGACCGGCATATCCAGCAGCGGCAAGATCAACGCCCAACGCAGCAGAGCAGGGTCGAGCGCGGCAGCTCTGATTACCGCCAGGTTAGAGGAAAAAGTCGCCTCCGTTTCTGCATCCTCGCCATCCGCTCCCTGCCGTGGAACGTGAATCCCCACCAGGAAGAGTGCATACACCAGAAACAGCCCCCCACCCGCCAGGAAAAGTACACGCCAATCCACACCAAAGGCATACGCGACAGCCACCATCAACGGCGTCAACAGAAAGCCCACATCACCGAGAATCATCCACCACGCCATCATCTCCTCGTGCCTTCCTGGCGAGGTATCAACAAGCGAAGCCTGGCTCAGTCCCACAAAAGGACCACCAGCAAAACCATGCAGAATCACACCAAGCATAAGCACCAGGTAACCAGGAGCAACACCCATCAACACCAGCCCGATGCCCGCTACAATCGTACCAGAGGTAATCAGCACGCGGCGCGACCATAGATCACCAATCACGCCAAAGATACCATCGCTGAGCACATCGGTGCCTTCAAGCAAGGTGAAGAGGAAACCCACCTGGACATAGTTCAATCCAAGCGCGGTTCTTACAGCAGGGAGAACTGCTGCCAGCAGATTACTAAACCACTCATTAATAAATTCAACGCCCAACAACAACGCAATCGTGAGTCAACGTCTCGACTTCATAACCAACCTCCTTCAAAACTGAAACACTCCAAAAAGGAATACCCCAAAGGCATTCCCCGTTACTCTTAAATGTGAGATCATTGTACATGAGTCATAACATATGTCAATAATAAAACAGAAGCAGCGGAAAAGCGAAAACAACGCAAAACAAATACCCCACGGAGGAACGAACATGAACATAATAGCAGGCATCATCTCAATAATCCTCATCTTCATCATCTTGCAAGACGCCGTCGAGACAATCATCTTGCCCCGGCGCGTCTCACGCCGCATCAGACTGGCCAGAATATTCTTTATCTTCACCTGGCGCCTCAACTCATTCATTGCAAAAAAAATCCCCTCCGACGACCGCAGAGAATATTTTCTCAGCTTCTACGGCCCCCTATCCCTCATAATGCTTCTGGTCCTATGGGCCATATGTCTAATTTTAGGTTTCGCCTTGCTCCAATTTGCACTTGGTTCCGCGCTCATCGCCCCCGAGAAAATCCCGGACTTTGGTACCGATTTCTACATGAGCGGCACCACCTTCTTCACTCTTGGGCTCGGTGACGTAATACCGCGCACCGGCTTAGCCCGCACCGTGACGGTCATTGAGGCAGGAACGGGCTTTGGCTTTCTCGCGCTCGTCATCGGATATTTGCCGGTCATCTATCAGGCATTTTCTCGACGCGAGATCGGCATCTCTTTGCTCGACGCCCATGCAGGCTCACCCCCCAACGCCATAGAAATGTTGCGCCGCCACTTCCGCGGTCAGGTAATGGACGAACTCATAGAGCACCTGCACGAATGGGAAAACTGGTCGGCGGAACTGCTGGAGAGCCATCTCTCCTACCCGGTTTTAATGTATTACCGTTCCCAACACGATCGCCAATCCTGGCTCGCCGCTCTCACTGCCATCCTTGATGTCAGCGCCCTCCTGACGGTTGGTATCGACGGCGTACCCGAGCAGACGGCGTTGTTCACCTTCGCTATCGCCTGTCACGCGGCCATAGACCTGGGCCAGGTCTTATCCATCTCGCCAGACGATATGCGCATACGGCGTCTTGCTCACGCAGAATTTGAACGCTTACAAGAGGCGCTCCACGAAATAGGCATATCTCTGCATGATGAAGATACCGCCGAGGAGCGGCTTGATGCAATGCGCGAACAATATGAACCGTATGTCATCGCCCTCGCAAAATACCTGCAAATGCCTCTATCCGGCTGGGTGGATGAGCCAGAAACTGCCGATGACTGGCAGACCAGCGTCTGCAATCATAAAACCAAGAGTGTAGCAAGCTAGCTTATCTCCCTACGGTGCCAGTCCGTCAGCTGCTGGTAAGCATGCGCAATACGCAAAACCGTCGCTTCCTCGAAGGCTTTGCCCACTACCTGCAGCCCGACCGGCAAGTTATTGCTGGTAAAGCCACCGGGAAACGAGCAGGCAGGCAGTCCCACCAGGTTAAAAGGCATCGTCAGGCTCAGGAGAGAAACCGTGGCATTTACCTCCACCCCCTCGATGCGAATCTCCTGGTCCATCTGCGCTATCGGGATCGCGGGCACCGGTATCGTCGGCAAAAACAACACGTCGACTCGTTGCAAAACCGAGCGCACCACGCTTGAAAAGAGGCGCCGTTCATGTTGGGCGAGCAAATAATCTACCGCGGGAATTTTCTGTCCCGCCAGTAAGTGCTCTCGCGTGCGATCGGTGTAGAGCTCAGGCTTCTCGCCGAGCCACCCTTTCTGCATATGCGAAAACGCCGCCTCCGGCCTCTGAATTGTGCGATACATCTCAAAAGACGGGTGTGGCAACTCGACATCCTCCACCACCTCCGCACCCTCTTCCTTCAAGACCAGCAGTGCCGCGCGCCATACCTGCCGCACCTCGGGGTCAAGCGGCCCGATAAACGCTTCGTGCGGCAAGCCAATCTTCAGCCCCTGTAGAGAAAGCGGCCCGCGTCCCTCGGGCCCATTGATCAGCATTGCCGCCGAACTACTTGGAGGGCCCGTAACACTATTGGGGTCCCGCGGATCATAGCTGGCGATAGCATCGAACAGGATCGCGCAATCTTCAGCGCTGCGGCCCAGCGGTCCCACGTGATCCAGCGACCAGCTCAGCGGCATAACACCGTAACAACTGACGCGTCCATACGTCGGCTTGAGCCCTGTCACACCACAACAAGCCGACGGTATCCGGATCGAGCCGCCCGTATCGCTGCCAATCGCCCCCAGGCACATGTCCGCTGCTACAGCTGCCGCCGAGCCACCACTTGAGCCCCCAGGAATGCGTGTCCTGTCCCATGGATTGCGCGTCGGAGGCGTATACGTCCCAAAAGCGAACTCATGTGTATTGGTCTTCCCAAGAATGATCGCCCCTGCCTTCCTCAACTGCTCAACCACCTTCGCATCCTCCGGCGAGACATAATCCGCCAGCACCTGAGAACCAGCCGTCATACGCGCATCCTTGACCGCGATAATATCCTTGATACCAATAGGAATACCATGCAGCGGGCTGCGAAAGAATCCCATCCGCTGCTCAGTCTCCGCCTTCGCCGCGTCCGCCAGCGCCTGCTCACCTAAAATAGTAACAAAAGCCTTGATCTCCCCATCCAGCAAATCAATCTTTTCCAGCGCCTCCGCCACCAACTCCGTAGGAGTCGTCATCCCGGATCGCATATCTTCTGAGGCTTCGCGTATAGAAAGGTATGGCATAGTCATCAACTCTTTTCTCACAGTATTTAGAAGTTGGCATTGCCTATGTAAGCATCATATTGCCAGGTACAGCAAAAGGTTTTCTGATACTATTGTATCAGGTTAAAGAAACCTGGGTGGAGACCCAGATTTCTTTATCTCTTGCTGCTCTCGTACTGCTCGCCCTTAATATTCATCCGCACAAAGGGCTCCTCTACCTTCTTTTCTATCAGCAAGTCATAGCGATGCGGTTTCCTGAAAGCATTGCCCCACGACTCGCGCTCCCGGTACTCCCGTATCTCGCGCATATCAAAGGGTGCCAGGTAAATCCCTTCGTTTTCGCCTGCTTCAACAACCAGCGTATCACGAGAGCCTTTCTCGTTAAATGCAATCGGGTCAAAGGCGGCGGAATGACCATTTGCATCCGGTGCTGCATAGTTTGCCAGGGCAACTGCGACCATATTCTCGTTGGCCCTTGTTCGCAACTGCGTACTGCGGTTTAACTCCATTTCGGCGGCAGTACTCTTCTCCTTTAGCTTTGGTTATCTCCTGCTCATTGCCACACCCGGTCATCTGCAACAAACCAACAATAATCTGCATCTTTCTCTATCCTTTCGTTTCGTTTCGTTGAGCATATATTATGTAGAGCTGTGGACAAGATTCTTGTAGCAAGATCAGGTGGAGCTCGGCTGTGGGGAAGATGGAAGTCCTGTCTGGGGCAAGGAGCAATAAGAACAACATAAAACAGCCCATCTTCGCATCTGCAAATGAGATAATTGCACCAATCTAATCCCTTTGTTCTGTAACAGCGTCAG
>CATPCK010000135.1 GCA_955652655.1 uncultured Ktedonobacteraceae bacterium
GAGGTATTCGCCGCACCACCTATGCTTACCGGCTAACGGTGCATAACTATGCTTCTGCAGCTAGAAATGTTGTTATCCGTGATCACCTCCCTGTTCCTCAGCATGAGCGCGTCAAGGTAAAGGTACTCAGCATTCAACCTCCTGCGAAAGAGCGTAGCAAACTCGAGTTGTTGACCTGGGAGTTTACCATGGCTCCTGATGCTGAACAGCAGATCGAGTATCGTTTTACAGTGGAGCAACCGCAGGACGTAAGGCTCATAGGATTGAGATGAGGTGCATCCAGCCTGTGATCAATGACATCGAACCTCAATTTGTGCTACACTGCTGATAGTGATGTACGTTCACATATTGGCCATTGACGCCATACTCTGCAAGAGGCAGGGTCACATTGTTCGTTTTCAGCAAAATATTGGAGCTGTATTCTTTATGACACAAACGGTTGATAAAGCAAAACGCCATAATACGGTCGGTAAAGCGACACGCCGCCAGGATGGTGCCGAAAAAGTAAAGGGTCGCACGCGCTTCGCAGGGGATCTACCGCTTGCCGGTCTTTTGCATGCTCGCCTGGTCCACAGTCCTTATGCCCATGCAAGGATAGTCAATATCGATACTTCTGCTGCGTTAGCAGTGCCAGGGGTCAAGGCTGTGTATACTGGAGAGACGCTCTGGATGGCGAAACGTGACAGCAGTTCGCGTTCCCAGGCGCCACTCGCGCGACATGAAGTATTATGGTGTGGACATCCAGTCGCTATCGTTCTTGCCGAGACGGAAGCCGCAGCTGAAGACGGAGTGGCCATGGTAGACGTCGACTATGACCCTTTACCACCTGTGCTGGATCCTGTAGCGGCAATGAAGCCAGATTCCCCACTGACACGCACGCGCAATGAAGGCGAGGTATCTGAGATTGCCGGAGGAGGAGCTCATGCATCTGTCTCAAAAGAAGAAGAGGAGGAGGCAGATAAGGAAGAGCTTTCGCAGAATGTCAGCGATAAAGCGCACATGCATGCCGGTAAGATGGAAGAGGGATGGCGCGAGGCCGAGGTAGTGGTGGAGCATACCTATAAAACCAGCTTTGTGCACCAATCATATATAGAACCCCAGTCAATTACTGTTGCCCCTGGAGCTCCTGGTCAACCAATGACCATCTGGGCCAGTTCACAGGGTATGTTCGCAGTACGCTCGGATGTATCCCAGGCTCTTGACATGGCAGAACGGCAGATCCGTGTCGAATCTGTGCCGATCGGCGGTGCCTTTGGAGGGAAATTTGGCCTGGTGGAGCCTTTAGCCGCTGCTGCTGCCTATGCTGCACGCGGGCCGGTACGTCTTGTCTATACTCGTGAGGATGATCTGCTAGCGGGCAATCCGGCGCCACAGTCGATCATTAGCTTAAAAGTGGGGGCGAAGCGCGATGGTACGTTGGTGGCGATGGAGGGAAAAGTCATTTTTGATTCAGGGGCTTACGCCGGTTCGGCAGTTTTCCTGGGTGGCTTAATTCTTGGCAGTACCTATCGCTGTCCCAACATTGACTTTCGCTGCTACGAAGTTCTGACCAATAAGGTCAGCGTCGGAGCCTATCGAGCTCCGGGTGCGCCACAGGCAACCTTCGCGTTGGAATCGGAGGTCGATGAGTTGTGCCGGGGATTACAGATTGACCCGCTAGCCTTCCGTCAGAAGAATGGTCTGAAGGAGGGGGACCCGACGTTGGATCACCGCCAGTGGCCGCGTATTGGTCTGCTGGAGTGCCTGGAGAAAGTACAAGAGCACCCGCTGTGGGCGAATCGCCAACAACAGAAGACTGCTCCTGCTGACCTGGAGGGTTGGAAGATTGGCATTGGCCTGGCTGTGGGAGGCTGGCCCGGTGGCACTGAGCCGACAGCCGCCGCTTGCCGACTGGAGGCCGATGGCTCGATTACGGTGATTGTTGGCACTGTAGATCTCACCGGTTCTGATACCTCGCTGTCACTTATCGCGGCTGAAGGGCTGGGGATGTCATCCGGGATGGTGAACGTCGTACATGACAATACCGACACCATGCCGTACAGTGGTGGTACCGGTGGGAGTAAGACGACCTATTCGATGGGGCCTGCCGTCCTTGCCGCCGCGCAGGATGCCCGCAACCAGATACTCAGCATAGCCTCTGAGATGCTGGAGGCGGCAGTTGGAGACCTGGAGATCGAGGGAGACAAGGTCGTGGTTCGCGGCACCCCCACCAGGAGCGTCGAACTGAGCAAAATCGCTGGTGAATCCATGCGATTCGCAGGCCGGTATGAGCCGGTGTATGGACGTGGACGCGCTGCCGTCAGGCAGAGCTCGCCCATGTACGCGGCTCATCTAGCGAAGGTAGCAGTTGACCCGGAGACGGGCGAGGTGCGCGTGCTCGATTATGTGGCTGTGCAGGATGTTGGTTTTGCCATCAATCCAGCGGAGGTCGAAGGGCAGATCACCGGTGGTGTTACCCAGGGTATTGGCTGGGCGCTTTTTGAAGGTCTTGTTTACGACGAGAACGGCCAGGCGCTTACGGGGACGCTGATGGATTATGCCTTACCCCATATCCAGGATGTGCCGAATATTACCCCCATTCTTGTGGAAATTCCCTCCTCGCTAGGACCATTTGGAGCGAAAGGTGTAGGTGAGCCGCCGGTCGTTCCGGTGGGTGCGGCAATAGCTAATGCCGTCTTTGACGCGGTAGGGGTTCGCATGACGAAGTTACCTATCACGTCGGAACGTTTATACGAAGCATTACATTAAGACGCTCCGTCTTAAGCATGAGAGAAGGGGAGGGTTAAACTGTGATAGAGTTCGGCCCTCCCCTTCTCTCATGCTGCTATCCTCTATCCTCTGTTACGGCAATTATCCTGGCAAATATGTTATACTTAGAGCAGGTTTTCCGCATCACTTCAACTTAGTATTTTGTGCCCGTAGGTTGTTGTTCTAAACACTAACGGCCACCGACTACGTCAAGGATAAACGGGTTCGTCCGCGGGCGTAATCTCTGACCTTAGAAAGTGTGAATGTGATGATACCAAACGATTCCTCTTCTCATATCGAGACCTCGACAATGCGTGATACCGCGCCGCTTGAGCAGATCGACAACGATGTTACTCCCCCTATTGGCGTAACTCCGCCTCAAGTACTGGTGCAAGACGCGGCAGCGGGCCGGCGCGGCGCCGCCTGGCGTCTTTTGTACTGGATCATGGAGAACGATCCACGAGCTGTGGTAGCGGTTTCCTCGCTTGATGATGATCGCCTGGCACAACACCTTCTGGAGTTTATCGCCGTTGGCACATGGGCAGGTAAACCTTTCGTGGTTCCTCCACCGCTGCGCTCTGCCCATGCTAGAAATCGCCTTAGAACGCTCTTTCTGCCGGGAGCGGGTATTGACCCGGTGCGCACTGAACGTATCTTACTAACGGCGATACATGATAAGCGTCCATTGGTTCGTGAGACAGCCGTGTATACTCTCGGTATTTTTGGCAGCCCCGTTGCCACGTCTGAACTGAAAGGAGCGCTGCGCGATCCCGTACCGTCCGTCAGGTTGCAGGCGGCAAAGGCTCTGGGACGTGTAGGTGATCCAACGGCAGTGCCAGCGCTTATCGGTGCCCTTCGTGGCGCTGATGAGCAGATGGGCAGCCAGATTTTTAACTCCCTGGTGCGACTGGGTCACCTGGCAGTTCCCGCACTTGTGGAAGCGAGTAGCAGCAATTCAGCCTGGATACGCTGGCATTGTGTGCGCGCTCTGGGGGGGATTAAAGACAACAGGGCGTTACCTGTGCTGGTCCGTGCGCTCTGCGATGCCGATCACTCTGTTGCCTGGATGGCTGCCAAGGGGTTGGTACACTTTGGCAAGAAAAGTGTCGCGCCTGTGCTGCGGCTACTCACCACGGCAGAAATGACTCCCTGGTTAGTTGAGACAGCATCGTTTGTTCTGTCAAACCAATCCCGCCAAAGCCCCAAATTGAAGCCCTACCTGGAGCCTGTCATCCAGTATATGCGCGGCGTTGGCTTTCGCGTTGCTACTCCACACAGCGCGCATAAAGCCCTTTCGCAACTGGTCGCCGACGGTTTGATAGAACCATAGAGACTGTGGATGTGTCCATGACTCCGCGGTGGGAGAGGGGCCGTGGACACCCCTAATCAATTTAGCTCTTCTTGAAGATACTCAAAGGCAAATAAGCCGACACGATCCAGTTGGGTGCATCCACAATTTCGCTGATCTTTAAATCCACCGCAGCTCCACAGAGACAATAGGCTTGTTCGCGTGTCATGTGATACTCCGAGGCCAGGTGATCGATCATATAGCGTATCGCCTGCTGGGAATCTTTGAAGAGATCAGGGCCATGCGCAGTAGTGACGAAGTAGCCAGCCTCGTCGGCAACCGTGAGCTTTTTCCCCGGCGGCGTAATGAAACGCAGTTCGGGGATGTTTGCCCCCTTCTGCAAGGTCAAGGTCAAGGTCACCGACATCAGAGTTTCAATGCCCGTGCCATTGACCTCGCCATCGCCTTGCGCAGAGTGGCAGTCGCCACAGGAGAAGAGCGCACCGGGCACCAGAACTGGAAAAAAAGCCTTTGAGCCTGGGGTCAGATGGCGGATGTCAATATTGCCAGCATTTTCGCGGGGCGGGATAGTTGTAAAGCGCCCAGCCTCACGCGGCGCGACGCCCATCACCCCGCAGAATGGCTCATAGGGGATGTGTATGTCGGGTCTAAATTCGCAGGAGGCCTCCCCCAGTTTGTAGTGGTGCAAATAAGGCTCTGTAAAATCCTCTCCTAGCAAGCCAAAGTTGGGAATGACCGCATTCCATCCCCATCCCTTATGCTTGATACTGATAATATCGACTACCAGGGCATCGCCGGGTTCCGCGCCCTCCACATACACCGGTCCAGTGAGTGGGTGAATGAAGGCGAAATCCAGCGTCCTGAGCGCTTCTGATGTCGAATGAGGTTGGATTTGTTGAGCAGAAGCTTCGAGGGTCTCGAAGACAACTGTGTCGCCAGGTTGGATGTGTACACGAGGTGGCAGGGTGTTGTCCCAAAAAGCATGAGGTTGAGTGTCGTCGAGGTGATGTGTGGCCATGAGTTACTCCTTTCAATTCAAAGACACCGTTCAGTATTTTGTCATTGTATGCTGTTTTGTGCTTCAGATCAAATGAGCACTTCTACTTATGTTATTGCCTTTCGAGCCTCTTTGCCCTCTCGATGGCTATTTCCTCTACCCGTTTCTCAGCAGGATTGATGATCTTTTCTTTCAATTGCGCGATTAAACTCGCTTGATCTTTATAGATATAGGTAGGGAAAACCCAAGAATATTTGTTGAAGTCAGGGAACATCGAGTATTCGTTATTTCCTTCTTGCAAAAGTGGCTGAACTGGCACTTCCAGTTCTGGGACAATGGCTTGTAACTCCTGGGGAGCACTACTTGGGTGTGTTATATCAGCAATAATAAAACGGGAAATATGTGCAAGCGTCCTCACGGTCTCTGTAAAATCTCGGCTGCTTGGTTTCTCAAAATCAAATAACACAGGTGAGTAATTCCGCTTACGAAGCTCATCTCTCAGGGCATGCAAAACTTCCTTTCGTTCATCCGTGAAGCGGCCTAAGATCAACACAACTTTGGAGGTGATAGTGTCAATGACATCACGAATTTTGTTGTTGTTGAGTAGTAGATAGATAAACTGAGCCACTTCAAGATTGTCTACCGTAATCATCGGTTCACCATAGGGCGTGATAATCAGACTAGATTGAATCGTTCCATCCAATTGGACATTCCAAGCAGAAACTGCATAAATGAAGCATCCAGTCAGGTGTGCTCCACTGAGATTGGCTCCGCTGATGTTAGCCCATTCGAGGTAAGTCCAGCTAAGATTAGCTTCACTCAGATTGGCCTCTCTAAGGTTGGCTCCGCCAAGGTTTGTCCCCATATCGAGGTGAGCCCTGCTAAGATTAGCTTCGCTCAGATTGACCTCTCTAAGATTAGCCTCTCTGAGGTTGGCTCCACTGAGGTTGGCTCTGTTGAGGTCTGCCCCGATGAGGATTTTCCCTCTGTGATTTGACTTGCCGAGATATGCATTGTTGAGGTTGGCTCCGCTGAGATCAGCTCCTCTGAGGTTGGCCCCTCTGAGATTAGCCCCTCTGAGATTAGCCCCTCTGAGATTAGCCCCTCTGAGGTTGGCTCCTCTGAAGTCAGCCTCTCTAAGATTTGTCTTACTGAGGTTAGCTTCGCTGAGGTTGGCCCCGATGAAGTGCACCCTGTTGAAGTGTGCCCCGCTGAGGTTAGCTCCTGTGAGGTCTATCCTGCTGAGATCGAATCCATTAAGGTGTGCTCTATAGAGGTCTATTTTTATGTTTGGATGCTCTTTTCTCCATGTATTCCAAGCATCTACTCCTTGCTTGAGAAGATCAAGATGTTGCTGATCTGCCATACAACTTACCCTCACTAAGAGCTATTCTTGTCGAGTTAAACAGTCTTGTGAAAATTACATTCCACGTTTGGATTAACGTAGTCAACAGGAGGTAGATAACAGTTCGTAACGCTTTTGTGACGATGGCAAAGTAATATGGTAATATGCATAAGCAGAGACCTTCTTTCGCATGATAGAGCTTAACACACACAGGCTAAACAGGAGCAGGTACATGAACTCTCCACAACTATTGGCGGAGAAGATTGTAGGCCCGAACCTGCAAAATGAAGCAGACACGCATACAGAGGATCATCGATCGGCGTTTCTACCGTCACAAGTATGATGCAACACGTATCCTTGCCGCTTTCAGTGCCACGCTTCGTAATGACGTGGATTTGAGTCAGTTGAGTGAACAGTTAGTGGCCGTGGTTCAGGAAACTATGCAGCCAGCGCATATCTCGCTCTGGTTACGCCATCCTGAACCCTCCCAGGAACGGAACACACGACTGCTGCCACGAATCGATGAGGGAGAGAGCATAGTGCCATGATAGCAATTTTTGGTTGTGATACGTAATTTCTCTTGAGAGTGTAGTTTTTTAAAAATAGTTCGAGTTTTGCATGTAGCCCGGCCTTGCAGCTTCAGGGAGGGAGCATTACAAAACCCGAACTAGTTGCGTCTGATGTTAGCCTAATACACCCGAGGGGTAGCGCGGTCGTATCTCCTGGCCTTGAGCGAAGCGATCGATGGCAAAGTGGTGCATATCAGCAGGTTTTTGGCCCGTTAAGATGAACGCGGCCATCCATTGGCCAACGATTGGCGAAAGTTTGAAACCATGGCCACTGAAGCCTACAGCACAGTACAGGCCTGTGTAGGGCTCAATGCGATCGAGAATTGGATGGTAATCTGGAGAGTCATCGTAAATTCCTGCCCACCCGCCACGCGAGACGGCTCGAGCAAGAGCGGGAATACTGCCTGCTGCGCTGCTGCGTAAATAGGCGATCTCCTCTTCCGAGAGTCCCTGAGAGTAATGATCAGGGTCACTTGCTGCCAGCACATCCTCAGTTGAACCTACGAGCGTGATGCCGCCGAGATCTGGGCGCAAATAAATCTGGCGCGTGATATCGAGTCCTACAGCATGAAGGCCCTGGCGGCCGCCGAAATCTTGCGGACGGCGTAGGGAGAGCATAGGATGGCGTGTTGGGGTGATCGGTAACACTAAGCCGGCGGTTTGCGCAAGGGGTCCACTCCATGCATTGGCGGCTAAGATAACTATGGGGGCAAGTATATCGCCATTGACTGTTCGCACACCTGTCACATTGCCATGTTGCTGTAGAATATGCGTAACGGTCACACCTTCACGAATGACTGCCCCATAGTCGCGAGCTCGTTGGGCAAAACAATACGTCGTTGCCATTGGATCAGCTACGCCGGCATCGGGTTCGTAACATGCCAGTGTTATCCCCTCGCCATTGTACCCTTGTGCTGCCTGGCCTACTTCACTGCCATTGAGAAGGTGCGTTTTGACACCTTGCTCTTGCTGCATTTTCACATTCGCCCGTAAGGCTTCTGCCCCCTGCTCGTTTGTCATGACGATCATACCTGTGGTGATAAAGCCACAATCTCCACCGACAAGATCATCGAAGCGTTGGAAGACGGAAAGGCTCTCTTTCGCCATACGAATGGTGAAATCGTTGGAGTAGTGCTGCCTGACAATGGCCCCTGAGCGGCCTGAAGTGCCACTGCAAATAGCCTGGCGCTCCAATACTACAACACGTTCACCTCCCTGCTTTCCTTGCCTGGCGAGATGATAGGCAATGCTGGTCCCCATGACTCCCCCGCCAATAATGAGGATGCCGGCTGTTTCGGTCATAGAGATGTTCTCCTCAGTATCTGGAATGTATGCTGGGCTTACTCTTCCAGAGTAGCAGCCATCGAAGGAAAAAACAAGAGATGTCTCGCCTGATGTTATCCTGGCTTAGCTCTCGCGGCAGCCGGAATAATTTCAGGTAGCCGCATGTTGGTAATATTAGATATCTTACAAAAGTATAGCTCCATAACAAAAGTATAGCTGATCTTTCCTTGACAAGCAAAAAATGGAAATGGTACTCTTTTGTTAGCAGCTATATTTATTAAATTGATTAACTTTGTCAAGAATGTCATAGACGAAAGGTGAGTGAACATGGGCGAGGCATCTCGTGAGATCATGCGGCAGGCACGTCGACAGGTGCCAGAGTGGTCGACGCCACAAGTGAACGAGGCTCTGGCACATCAACATGAGGCTGGGCGTGAGCACCAGGAGATCGTTCTTGTAGATGTACGTGAGAAGCATGAATGGAACGAAGGACATATCCCGGGAGCTGTACACGTGCCTCGTGGCTATCTCGAATTGCAGGTAGAAGAGGCGGTTCCTGATAAAGATAAAACCCTGGTGCTCTACTGCGCTGGTGGTGTACGATCATTAATGGCTGGCGCTACTTTGCAGCAGATGGGCTACAAAAATGTCGTTTCGATGGCGGGTGGTTTTGGTGCATGGAAGGGCAACGGCTATCCATTTGTACAGCCGCGTACTTTGAGTGAGGCTCAAGCCAAGCGCTATAGCCGGCATCTACTCGTTCCCGAAGTGGGTGAGGAAGGGCAGTTCAAGCTGCTCGATTCACGTGTCCTGTTGATCGGCGCCGGTGGTCTCGGTTCTCCTGCGGCCTATTACCTTGCCGCTGCTGGCGTGGGCACGATAGGTATTATCGATGCAGACGTCGTTGATGACAGCAATCTCCAGCGACAAATTTTACATAATACTCAACGCATTGGACAATATAAGGCCGAGTCGGCGCGCGAAACAATAGAGGCCCTCAATCCAGATGTGAAAGTAATCACCCATATTGAGCGCCTCGATGAAAGCAACGTGGCACGTATTATTGCAGATTACGATGTCATTCTTGATGGAACGGACAATTTCCCCACGCGTTATCTCCTCAACGATGCTGCTTTGATTGCCAATAAGCCGGTCGTCCATGGGAGTGTCTTCCGTTTTGAGGGCCAGCTGACCGTCTTTAAGCCATACGAGGGCCCTTGCTATCGCTGCCTCTACCCGGAGCCACCTCCTATGGCGTTGGCGCCAAGTTGTGCCGAGGCAGGGGTACTGGGCGTCCTTCCTGGTATCATTGGCATTTTACAGGCAACGGAGACAATCAAGTTATTGCTGGGTATCGGTGATCCTCTGGTTGGCCGAATGATGACCTATGACGCCCTCGCCGGTGAGTTTAATGAATTGCGGCTCTTCCGCGATCCGAAGTGTGCGGCATGTGGTGAGAATGGGCACCCGGAGGGCCTGCCAACCTATGCAGATGTTTGTGCCCTCCCCGCCTGATAGCAATTGAGATAACGAAGCGCTCTGAAGAGCGCTTATTGAAGGAGGTATTATGGCAACTGTTCGCCTGGCACCTGTTTTACGAACCTCTGTAGGTGGTTCAAAGCAGGTAAATGCTCAGGGCAGTAATCTTTCTGAAGTACTGGCCGATCTTTATAGTCGTTTTCCTGCTCTGAAGGAGCAGATTCAACCGGAGGAGAGCCTGAGTCGCTTTATCAACGTGTACATCAACGACCAGGATGTCCGCTTTTTACAGGGCTTGGAGACAAATGTGGGACCAAACGATACGGTGATCCTCCTACCTGCCATGGCTGGCGGTCGTTAGACCTGGAGTAAATCTATGCGCTTTAGCAGCATATTGGAAACTATTGGCAACACGCCTTTGGTAGAGCTAAAGAGTTTCAGCCCGCGTCCCGGCGTGCAAATTTTTGCCAAACTGGAGGGAGCCAATCCGTCTGGCAGTATCAAGGACCGTATCGCCAAGAAGATGATCGAAGAGGCGGAGGCTAGCGGGCGACTTACGCCTGACTCTATCTTGTTAGAGCCGACCAGCGGCAATACTGGTATTGCTCTGGCGATGATAGCCCGTGTAAAAGGATATCGTTTCACGGCGGTGATGCCCGACAATGTGACGCGCGAGCGACGCCAGATGCTGGAGTTGTATGGCGCGAATATCATTTTCTCTGATGGTACTCAGGGCAGTAATGGAGCAGTTAAGCTGGCTCAGGAACTGGCTCAAAGCGATGACCGTTACCTTATGCTCTACCAGTATGGGAACGAAGCCAACCCTCGTGCCCACTATGAAGGAACGGCGCAAGAGATCATTGAAGATCTCCCCGACCTGGATGTTTTCGTCGCTGGCCTTGGCACCGGTGGCACGATTACCGGGAATGCTCATCGCTTGAAAGAATATAATCCTAAGATTAAAATAGTTGCCGCCGAGCCGTTACAAGGTGAGGGCGTGCAGGGATTGCGTAGCCTCAAGGATGGTTTTGTACCGCCGGTGTTGGACCAATCTCTTATTGATGCAAAGATACTGGTGATGAGCGGCGATGCAGTGCGCCGGACGCGCCAGCTTAAGGATCAAGAAGGGATCTTTGCAGGTCCTTCCTGCGGTGCCGCGCTACACGCTGCATTACGCGTGGCGGAGACTTTAGAGCGTGGCAAGATTGTGGTTATCCTCGCTGATGGCGGTTGGAAGTACCTGAGTGAAGATTTATGGACACGCGATCTGGATGAGCTCGAGGAAAATTTAGAGGCGAAAATTTTATGGTAGTCGGTGAAGCGTTTGTTGTGCGTATCCCAGCTGACATGTATCAAGAGATGGTGGCACACGTGGTGGCGGCCTATCCTAACGAGGCCTGTGGTCTATTAGCAAGTAAGGACGGCCAGGTAGTCAAAAACTACCCGACCGCCAATGCTGCCGAATATCCCGATGATTTTTCTGAGATCGACCCTGAGGTATTGTTGCATATCTCCTTTGATATCGATGAGTACGATGGTGAAATGTTTTCCTACTATCATTCGCATCCCAAGAGCGAGGCATATCCGTCTCCGCGTGATATTGAATGGGCTA